>JAZSEL010000109.1:0-3083 GCA_045531685.1 Lachnospiraceae bacterium
CAAGGAAAATATAGAACTGAAAATCTCACAGAGCATACCATAACCATATCCCTTGTGGCTTCCAGTAACCTCATCGGCACCGCCTAAAGGCATAATACCGCCACCGTTCTTTGCTACAATATTCTTCAGAACATCTGGAGCATCATTACTACTCTTTCCATCCTTATCAAGAGCCCATCCGTCAGGTAGTGGCTTGTCCATCTTATTATACATTTCCAACTTTCCTCTAGTAACAACTGTTGTTGAGCAGTCAAAGAAGAAATCATATGGTTCTGCTGGCATTGCAACTGCAATGGGGTTGGATCCAAGCATTGCTTTTCTACTGAAAGTCGGCACCATAATAGCTTCAGAGTTAGTACATGCCATACCTAACAGACCTTCATCACATGCCATCTTTGCATAATATCCAGCAATTCCAAAGTGATTGGAATTTCTTACTGTAACAATACCAACGCCTACTTTCTTGGCTTTTTCAATTGCCTTCTCCATGGCGTACGCACTTACTAATTGTCCCATTCCGTTGTGACCGTCTACAACTGCCGATACAGGAGTCTCATATACGATTTCCGGTTTTGCTTCAGGATGGATCGTTCCTTTTTCAATACCTTTGTGATAGCGTACCATTCTCTGCATGCCATGACTTTCGATGCCGTACAAATCAGACATCAACAGAACATCTTTAATAATGTTACTTTCTTCCGTGGTAAAACCGAAAGCTTCAAAAGCATCGCGACAAAATTTGTTTAAAATCTCATACTTCCACTTTACATATCCCACGATTATGTCCTCCTTAAATTATAGTGTGTTCTCGGAAACTCTGGATGTCCCGAATTTCCAATATATCTGTAATACCTCTTTTTTGATTTCCCTCAACTTTTTTGCAATTTGATGTACTATAGCAAACTAAGCGAAAAATTATACTACGCCATCTTTTGAGGCACTTACTTCACAAACACATCTTTTTTATTGTTATCAAATTTATATAAATCGAATCCATATGAAAAACAGTGTTTTCAAGGTACATATAAACTGAGGGGAAATAAATTTATTTATTCAACCGCGACATCATCCTTATTAACTGCATATTTAATGCATCCGAAAATCTAATGTGTATGGAAGTGGATATTCCTTCTCTCCGGTAAGTGCCTCATATATCTCAAACCACAAATGTGATAATGAGGCTTCGCCTTCCTTAATATCACACATAACATACTCCGGCGTAATGATTTCAGCTGCCTCCGTGGTTCTACCACTTCTTAAGAGAGCTAATGCTTTGTAATATAATACTCTTCCATCTTCTTTTAAACCTTGTGGAAGTTCATTAAATATCTCTAACCAATCCTCATATTCACCGAACTGTGTCAAAATCTGGGCACAGTTTATTATAAGCCCTCTCTCATAGCACTTTAATCCTATTGCTTTTTTCATCAAACTTACTGCTTCACTTTTATTTCCGTCGTTTTTAGCCAGCATAGCCAAATTTCTGTATGCCCAGGCACTATTTTCACAATTCAAAGATTTTTCAAGACTTTCTTTTGACTCCTTTAGCATTCGATTCGCATAGTATATTACTCCAAGCTGCAACCAACCATACCAATTATTGCTCCTCTCCGCAGCCGTCTTTGCAAGCTCAAGCCACGTTGATGCCACCATATAACTGCTCGGAATCTCTGTTACACTCGGATTTATAAACTTGCCTTCTTCTAATAAACTAAGCCATTCTTTTTCTTTTTTTGTTACAGAATCAGCTGGGAATTCTACACGCTGTGACAAAGCTGCTTTGTCACCTCTATATTTTCTAAAATAATTCTCCACATATCCCCAACCGCTTCCATTTCTAACAATCTTACGATTTGTTAACTTCTCGGGAAATTTACCGTCTAGAACTGCATCAAGGTGTAAAGTATCTATCTCCTCTGATATATCAAAAGCCAAAACCTCTTTTATTGTTTTTTCTACTTCATCCTGTGCTTCTTTCCAATTTCCACAAATATTTTCAGGCGCACAATCAGCTGCACAATATGCTTCAATCCAACTCCAGGTCTCGCCCCCCTTCATAGGAATATGCTCCAGCTGCGTTCGGGCTAGCCCTGCCTGAATTTCAATATATGCTTCTCCCGGATTTGACAAAAATTCTGCCCAATGCTTTCCCCCGGTACCCTGACCCCACAAGAAGGTCTTCCTGCCTTTTAACCGACTCTGCGAAAACTGTAACAATCCCTTTCCATCATTTTCCACCGCAGCAATCCATCTTGCCCTATTATCAGGTATCTTGTAAAAGAAATCTTGAGACCGGGCAGAATTTACAGGATAGCTCAAATCCTTTCCTTCCCTTTCAGGCACCGATGTCTTGTCTAAAACATAAGAACCTTCATTATAAAAACATAAAAATGCCTCCTCTGCCGGTGCAATTACTCTTGTCCCTTCGGTCTCAGGCACAGCAATGTTACTCCACCAATAAGCATATTTTTCATCTTTTGATGTATTCTCTATCGTATTTCGAAAATACAATACCGGCTCCTCCGTAGGAAGATATGCTTCTATAGAGATTACAACATTCCGAATCCTTTCATATTCATACATCCGCAGAACCGGTTCTCCTTTTTCTGTCTCCGCAAACTCTACAAACAATGGATCACAGGTTAAAGGATTATGACCCTTAATACAAAAATTCCACTCTACACCGCCACTGAACCATGCATTACGAATCGCAAGATTTCCCGGCTGGAATACTGAATTAACATACAACAGTTCCCTTTCAAGTCTTTTATCATACAAAGACCAAAGTCGCCCCCCTAAAGATGGGAGAAAAATAGCCCTTAAGTAATCATTCTCTAATACAACTGCCGGAAAATCTGTCATCTTACGCTCTCTATTATAATTATCCTGAATGGTATATGGCAGGATTGTATCAATCATCCCCTTACCAATATAACGTTTTTCTTCATCTGTCACATTCTCTGTACACCGATATCCTGCATGGATATACTCCACATTTTTAAAATCCGGATTACAATTTTCCTTCCCTAAATCTGCCGCAGGCATGGAATAATTCGTTAATTTTATTGTTGTCATAATAACCT
>JAZSEL010000001.1:0-4761 GCA_045531685.1 Lachnospiraceae bacterium
GCAAGGAAACCGCAAGATTTGCAATGTATACAACAAATAGTTCAATTGCATAAAAAAAACCTATTTTTTATAATAAAATCAGGTATAAAAGTAACAGTTCAGTGCTAGGCTCTGAATAGACACAGCACACAAGTAAACGAAGGTGGGTACAAGCTTATGGAAATGACGTTGAGATGGTATGGTTCCAAATTTGACACAGTAACATTAAAGCAGATTCGCCAGATTCCGGGCGTAAAAGGTGTTATCACAACTTTATACGATACACAGCCGGGAGAGGTTTGGAGCAGAGAAAGAATCCGCGCAATGAAAGAAGAGGTTGAAGCAGCAGGACTTCACATTGCCGGTATTGAGAGCGTTAATATTCACGATGCCATTAAGACAGGGGCACCGGAGAGAGAACAGTATATTGCTAATTACATTGAGACATTGGAAAATTTAGGCAAAGAAGACATTCATTTGGTATGTTATAACTTCATGCCTGTATTTGACTGGACAAGAACAGAGCTGGCACGTATGAGAGAGGACGGTTCTACGGTTCTTGCCTATACACAGGAAGCAGTGGATGCCATTGACCCTGAGAGAATGTTTGAATCCATCGCAGGTGACATGAACGGCACGGTTATGCCGGGCTGGGAACCGGAAAGAATGGCAAGAGTCAAAGAACTCTTTGATATGTACAAAGATATTGATGATGACAAATTATTTGATAACCTTAAATACTTCCTTGAGAAGATTATGCCGGTATGTAATGAATACGACATTAACATGGCAATTCATCCGGATGATCCTGCATGGAGCGTATTCGGACTTCCTCGTATCATCATCAACAAAGAAAATATTCACCGTATGATGAAGATGGTGGACGATAAGCATAACGGAGTTACCTTCTGTTCCGGTTCTTACGGAACCAATTTGGAAAATGACCTTCCGGACATGATCCGTTCCTTAAAGGGAAGAATTCACTTTGCACATGTCCGTAACTTAAAGTTCATTACTCCGACTAACTTTGAAGAAGCAGCTCATCTTTCTTCAGACGGAACCTTTGATATGCATGCTATCATGCGCGCATTATACGACATCGGATTTACCGGACCAATCAGACCGGACCACGGACGTATGATTTGGGATGAAGTGGCTATGCCGGGTTACGGTTTATACGACAGAGCACTCGGTGCATGTTATTTACAGGGACTTTGGGAAGCAATCGAAAAGGAGGCTGCAGTGAAATGAGATTAAACGCACAGGGACTTGCAGACAGAAAACAGTGGGAAGAAAAGGGATACAACCTTCCTAAGTTTGACAGAGAAGCAGTAACGGCAGCCACAAAAGAGAATCCTTTCTGGATTCATTTCGGACCGGGTAATATTTTCCGTGCTTTTCAGGCAAATGTAGTACAGAATTTATTAAACGAAGGTCTTCTGGACAGAGGTATTGTTGCAGCAGAAGGCTATGACTATGAGATTATTGAAAAAATGAACCATCCTCATGATGATTACAATTTGCTTGTAACATTAAAGGCAGATGGCAATGTAGAGAAAACAGTGATTGGTTCCGTTGTGGAATCCTTAACGGTTGACTCTACCAATGAAAAGGACTTTGGCAGATTAATCGAGATTTTCGGAAAAGATTCGTTGCAGATGGTTTCTTTTACCATTACGGAAAAGGGCTACAGCCTTGTAAACGGTAAGGGTGAATCGTTACCGGGTGTGGAAGATGATTTTGCAAACGGTCCAAAGAAGGCCATGAGCTATATGGGTAAGGTGGCGGCTTTATTATACGCAAGATACGAAGCGGGAGCAAAGCCGGTAGCCATGGTAAGTATGGACAACTGTTCACACAATGGTGACAAATTATATGCAGCCATTAACACTTTTGCAGAAAAATGGGTAGCAAACGGTGTGGCAGATGCGGGATTTGTTTCCTATGTAAATGATAAGAGCAAGGTTTCCTTCCCTTGGTCCATGATTGATAAGATTACACCAAGACCGGATGCAAGCGTAGAGGCGATTTTACAGGCAGACGGTATTGAAGAATTAGAACCGGTTATTACCTCTAAGAACACTTACGTGGCTCCGTTCGTAAATGCCGAAGAATGTGAATACCTGGTAATTGAGGATGCATTCCCGAACGGCAAGCCGGAAGCTCTTACAAAGGGCGGAATCCTGTTTACCGAACGCGAAACAGTAGATAAAGTAGAAAAGATGAAGGTTTGCACCTGCCTGAATCCTCTTCACACAGCACTTGCTGTTTACGGATGTCTTTTAGGTTATGAAAAGATTTCCGAAGAAATGAAGGACGCAGAGCTTAAAAAATTAGTAGAGACCATCGGTTACGTGGAAGGCTTACCGGTAGTAGTGAATCCGGGTGTCCTTGATCCGAAGGAATTTATTGATACGGTATTAAATGTTCGTATTCCGAATCCGTTTATGCCGGATACACCACAGCGTATCGCAACCGATACCTCACAGAAATTGGCCATCCGTTTTGGCGAAACCATCAAGGCATATGCGGCAAGTGATAAATTGAATGTAGCAGACTTAGAGCTGATTCCACTGGTATTTGCAGGCTGGTTACGTTATTTAATGGCAGTAAATGATAATGGTGAGAAGTTTGAATTAAGTCCGGACCCGCTTCTTGATACGGTTTGCCCGTATGTGGCAGGCTTTGAATTGGGTAAGGTAGAAGAGGTGGAAGCTACACTGAAGCCGGTTCTGGAAAATGCCAAGATTTTCGGCGTAAACCTTTATGAAGTAGGTATGGCTGATAAGGTATGCGGCTACTTCAAGGAATTGACAGCCGGTGTAGGTGCAGTTAGGGCTACATTAAAAAAATACGTGTAAGGGTAACAACGAAAAGCCCATACGCCAAAAGACAAAAAAATAGAAGAGGAAATGCAGGCTTAAAAGAAAAAATCAGAAAGGAAATGCATGTCCGGAAGATATCCTTCCGGGGATGCCGGATAATATGAGCGAATTATTACAAAAGGTTCAGGAACTTGGTGTTGTTCCTGTAGTGGTATTGAATGATGCAAAAGACGCGGCACCTCTTGCAAAGGCACTTTGCGAAGGCGGACTTCCATGTGCGGAAGTAACCTTCCGTACCGACGCGGCGGAAGAATCCATCCGTATTATGGCTGAGCAGTTCCCACAGATGCTATTGGGAGCAGGTACGGTTTTAACAACGGAGCAGGTTGACCGTGCAGTGGCAGCAGGTGCGAAGTTTATCGTAAGTCCGGGCTTTGACCCTGAAATCGTAGATTACTGTTTAGCAAAAGACATCTTGGTATTACCGGGCTGTATCACTCCGTCAGAGGTAGCACAGGCCGTTAAGAGAGGCTTGGAAGTTATTAAATTCTTCCCGGCAGAACAGTTTGGTGGTATTGCTACAATCAAAGCATTGGCAGCTCCTTACACCAATGTGAAGTTTATGCCAACAGGCGGAATCAGTGCTAAGAATTTACCGGATTATTTAAGCTTTAAGAAAATCGTAGCATGCGGCGGCAGCTGGATGGTAAAGGGCGATATGATTGAAGCAGGTGAATTTGACAAAATCAGGGATATGACAAAAGAAGCAGTTGAATTAGTAGCAGCAATCAGAAAATAGGTTTTGATTATAGGAGAACAAAACAATGGATATGAATTTAAGACCGGCAAATGAATGTAAGTTTGATGCAGTATCATTAGGAGAAGTTATGCTTCGTCTGGATCCGGGCGAAGGAAGAATCCGTACAGCCAGAAGCTTCCGTGCATGGGAAGGCGGCGGAGAATACAATGTAGTCCGCGGACTCAGAAGATGCTTCGGATTAAAGACAGCAGTAATTACTGCTTTTGCAGACAACGAAGTTGGTATGTTAATGGAAGACTTCATCTTACAGGGTGGCGTGGATACCTCTTTAATCAAGTGGATGAAGACCGATGGTATCGGACGTGTATGCCGTAACGGACTTAATTTTACAGAAAGAGGTTTTGGTATCCGTGGTGCGGTTGGATGCTCTGACCGTGCAAACACAGCCATTTCCAAAGCGACTCCGGAAGATTTTGATTTTGACTACATCTTTGGTGAACTTGGTGTACGTTGGTTACACACAGGCGGTATTTACGCAGCATTATCCGAGCAGTCCTGTGAGACTGTTTTAGCAGCTATTAAGACAGCTAAGAAATACGGAACCATTATTTCCTACGACTTAAACTACCGTCCTTCCATGTGGAGTGCTATCGGTGGACTTGAAAAGGCACAGGAAGTGAATAAAGAAATTGCAAAATATGTTGATGTTATGATTGGTAACGAAGAAGACTTCACAGCATGCCTCGGATTTGAAATCGAAGGAAATGATGAAAACTTAAAAGAGTTAAACATCGAAGGCTACAAGAAGATGATTAACGAAGCCGTAAAGACATATCCGAACTTCAAGGCGGTTGCAACAACCCTCCGTGAAGTTAAGACAGCCACAGTTAACGACTGGAGCGCTCTTTGCTGGGCAGGCGGTGAAATCTACAAGGCAAAAGACTACAAGGGTCTTGAAATCATGGACCGTGTAGGTGGTGGTGATTCTTTTGCATCAGGACTTATCTATGGTCTTATGACAACAGGTGATGCTGAAATCGCAGTTAACTATGGTGCAGCTCATGGCGCACTTGCTATGACAACTCCTGGCGATACCACAATGGCTAGCAAAAAAGAAGTAGAAGCTATTATGGGTGGCGCAGGCGCTCGTGTTCAGAGATAAAATTTCACTATATCAAAATCAAACATATAATATGG
>JAZSEL010000075.1:0-8159 GCA_045531685.1 Lachnospiraceae bacterium
GACAAAACCTTGCAGGTAATAAGTAATCAAGCGGAATAAGAATAGGTGTAACAAGCCTTTGTTCACGATTAACATTTATAATAACATATCAACTTTTTATTTTTTGAGATTAAGGTCTCACATCATTGACTAATATACAGAATTACACTTACATCACAAATACAATCCCATTCCTACTGCTTAATTTGCACATCCACCTTGGTATAAGGAATCTCAATTTGGTTTTCATCAAATTTATTCTTGATTTCCTCAAGCAAACGCCATTTCACCTGCCAGAAATCCTCTTGCTTTGTGTAACAACGGATTCCCATAAGCATACCGCTCTCTGCAAAATCATCCACAAAAACATTGGTTTCCCTGTCTCTTAAAATAGCGCTATCATTATCCAAGAGTTCTTTTAAAATGGCTTTTACCTTTTGAATATCGGAATCATAAGAAACACTGACTTTTAAATCAAGTCTTCTGAACTCTGTTCCTGTCACATTAGTCAAACTATTATTTGCCAATGTTCCATTGGGAAGAACAATAATTTTGTGGTCATACGTAGTCAGCTTGGTATAAAACAAAGAAATCTCCGTTACCGTTCCTTCATTACCGTTTGTATCTTCACGGATGTAATCTCCGACCTTAAATGGTTTTAATAAAAGAATCAGTACTCCTCCCGCAAAATTACTAAGGGAGCCTTGTAGTGCCAGACCAAGTGTTACACCTGCCGAACCTAATAATGCAGCCAAACTTGCAACTTGAAATCCAAAAGATGTTGCTATTCCCAAAAGCAAAACCGCAATCAGACTGTATTTGATAAATGCGTCCAAAAACTGTATTAATCCCACATCTGCATTGGCTCTGTTCAGGCACTTTTTTGTAATCTTACGGACCCATTTGATTAATTTCAGTCCGATAAACAAAGTCAAAAATGCCAATAAAACTTTTATTCCAAGCTGCGTCAGCCCATCGCCAAACGCAGCCCAAAAACGTTCGAAATTCATGTACTTTTATCCTTACTTTTTAGTTTTTGTTTTGGAAGCTTTTGTAGCTTTTTCTGCTACTGTCTTTTTTGCAGTTCCGTTCTTTTTTGCAGGCTCTGCAATCGTCGCAGTTTCGGCCTTCTTTGTAGTCGCAGTTTTTTTCTTCCGTACTACCTTTACCTCTTTTTCCACTTCCAAGCCTTTGGAAATCTTTTCCTGAGCTTCATTAACCTTTGTTTCAAGGCTATCCTTTAAGGTGGCTTTTTTAAGTGCTTCTGCCTTTTCCAATGCCTCTTTTTTAAGCTGTGCACGAATCATTTCTACCTTCTTTTCCGCGATGGCAAGAAGCTCCTCTTTGGTGTACGGACGGTAGGAATAAATGGAAACACCCATTGGTTCTAACACCAGTTCCATGGTATGATTGCGTCCGTCATAATATTCTTCCTTCGTCATGATTTCCGAAGATGGTAACGAATAATTTCCACCAGCACTAATCTGATTGGAATTGAAAACCGGTGTATACTTTCCTTCTTCCGCAACACTTAATTTATAGCTTTCATAACGGTTTTTTGAAAAATTGGCTACCACAAAGAGATTTTCCTCTAAATTACCGCTTTTTCTAAGGAAACTAAGCACACCATCATTATGGTCAATGCAATTATTCCACTCAAAACCGGATGCACTGCTGTCCAATTTATTCAACGCCGGAAGTTCCTTGTACAGACGGTTCATTTCCGATAACAATTCATCCGCTTCCTGATCCATGTAAATCATTTTTTTGCCCGGATGACACATTAAATAGGTATACCAGGCACGTAAAAATGGTTTCTTCCATTCTTTTTCCATCGGAATACAATCAAGGAGAGAACCACCGTTACGATATACCTCATTATGGGTTACCGCCAAAATATAGTTCTCACTGTATGCATATACCATGCTGAAGGTCAAATCTTTTAAGGAATACATTCTCTCATCATACGGTTTCTTAAGATAAGCAACCATATCATTGATAAATCCCGTATTCCATGCAAAATCAAATCCTAATCCATCCTGTTCCAGACTTTCTGTAATCTTAGGCCATGCACTGGTCTCCTTCGCAATGGTAATTACACCCGGATACATCTTGTGCAGAATACTGTTAAAATGCTTAATAAATTCAACACCCTCTAAATTTTCGCTTCCGCCATACATATTAGGAACCCACTGTCCATCGCTTTTGCCATAGTCCATATAAAGCATGGATGACAATCCGGACAAACGAAGTCCGTCTGCATGGAATTTTTCCACCCAATATATGCCGTTTGCAATCAGAAAATTGCTGACCTGTGGCCTTCCGTAATTGAAATTATAAGCATCATATGCCACATTTTCTCTTTGTCTTTCATCTAAATGTCCATATAAATACGTACCGTCAAAATTGCACAGACCATGTGCATCCTTCGCAAAGAAAGAAGGAACCCAGTCTAAGATTACCCCAATCCCTGCCACATGGAAGGAATCGATAAACGCTTTCATCTCATCAGCCGTACCAAGCCATGCACTCACGGCATAATAGCAGGTGGTCTGATATCCGTTATAATACTCATCCATATACTCCATAACAGGCATAAGCTCCACGTGGGTATATCCATGTTTTTTCACATATGGAATCACTTCCTTAGCAATCTCAGCCAAGGATTTGTTGGCACCGTTTTCTTCTTTAAATGCATGCAAATTAATCTCATACACGGAGAAAACCGCACTTCTTGCATCGAAATCCTCTCTTGCAAACATCCACTGTTCATCATTCCATGCAAATTCCTTTTCTTTGCATAAAACAGAGGCGGTATCCGGTGCCTTCTGGGAACACACAGCATATGGGTCTGCCTTCAAATGAGTCATGCCGCCATGCATGCAAATTTCATATTTATAATTCTGTCCTTCACTAAGACCCGGAATAAACAGCATAAATATCCCGGTCTCTTCGTGACGGATCATAGGATGGATTTTACCATTCCAACCATTAAAATCGCCAACCACACTGACACGGACCGCATTTGGTGCCCAGACACGGAACACTACTCCTTCTGTATCATCAATCGTCGTAAAATGGGCCCCTAAAACTTCATATATCTGATAGTGAAGTCCACTGTTAATCCGATTGATTTCTTCTTCTGTCAACGAAACTTCATAACGGTAAGGATCTTTGTATATTCTGTTGTTTCCTTCAGCATCTGTCACAACATAATGGTAACTCTTCGGCGTCCTGTGATTCATTACCGCTGCAAAGAAACCGTCCTCATCCACCATCTCCATGGTTTCTGCCTTATCTTCCTCTTCTAAAACAACGGAAACCTTTGCTGCTCCCGGTAAATAGGTCTGGTACAACATATTCCTTCCTGCCAAATGGGCACCCAATATATTCTGAGGCTGGTCCTCTTCGCCATACTGAAGTGCTTCAATTGCCGGCCAATCCATTAATTTATATAACTTTTTGTTCATACAAATCCCGTACCTTTCTGTTTCTATAGGAATCTTAACTATGATGTAATATTATTTTTTCCATTAAATTTTGTGAATAAACAATCCGCTTCTAAGCTTTGGTTCAAACCATGTGGATTTAGGAGGCATAAGCTTTCCTTCATCAGCCACTGCAAAAAGCTCACCAATGGATGTTGGGTACATACTAAATGCTGCGCTGCAATCTACTTTATTACGTCTTTCCAATTCTCCCAATCCTCTGATACCACCAACAAAATCAATGCGGTTATCCGTCTTTGGATTTTTAATACCAAATATCGGATTTAACACGTAATCCTGTAATAAGGATACATCCAATCCTTCCACTGCATCATCGGACAAATATTCTTCTTTAATGGTTAATTTATACCACTTATCATCAAGAAGCATGCCAAATTCACCCTTTTTTGCAGGAGAAACGGCAGTGTCCGCTTCTTCCACTACAAAATGCTCTTCCACCTGTGAAAGAATCTCTTTTACTGTTTTACCGTTTAAATCTTTTAATACACGATTATAGTCTAAAATTTTTAATTCTGATTCCGGGAAAAGAACAGATAAGAAGTAATCCGATTCCTGAACAACACCTTCTTTTCTTCTCTGTAAACCAACCTTAACCGCAGATGCACATCTGTGATGACCGTCTGCAATATAAATCTTATCCATCATAGAAAATGCCACCTGTAAATTGGCATTATTTTCTTTATCCGAAATTTTCCATACGCAATGTTCAATACCATCATCCGCGGTAAAGCAATACAATGGTTCCTTTGCCTGTTCTTGCTTCATAACAGCTGTAATTGTTGCCACATCACGGAATGCAAGGAAAATAGGTCCTGTCTGACAATTGGTTGTGGAAATATGAGTGATTCTGTCCACTTCCTTTTCTTCTCTTGTATTCTCATGTTTCATAATGACATTATTACAATAATCATCAATTGAAGAACATGCCACAATACCTGACTGTGCGCGTCCGTTCATGGTCAATCTGTATATGTAATAACAACTGTCCGTATCTTCTACAAACTTTCCTTCGGCTATCATTGTTTCAATTAATTCTTTTGCTTTTGCATACACTTCCGGTGCATAAGTAGATACGGAATCATCAAAATTAGTTTCTGCTCTGTCAATCTTTAAAAATGACAATGGATTCGCTTTTACTACCTCCACTGCCTCTGCACGATTGTATACATCGTACGGTAAAGCCGCAATCTTATCGGCTAATTCAACAGCCGGTCTGACTGCTTTAAACGGTCTGATATCTGCCATTTTTTCTTCTCCTCTTATGAAAAACATTTATATTATTGATGGAATAAGCAAGATTCTTTTCTGTATATCTGCTATTATGTTTCCAATGTAAGAACGCTCCCGCTTCTCTCACACGTAATGGTTATAATGTCCTAAAAAACAGGACATAACAACCGACGTGTTCAAAGATCTTACGTTTGGAAACATAATAGCAGATATACCCAAACCTATTTTCTTCCCCCAATAATAATATATGTTCATTCTACATTTTGACATCATAATAAGCAAGTGTTAAAATATCTTTCGGTGGTAATAAATTAGGATACACATATAGAGTTAATTAATTATGGATATAAAGGAGAAATTGAGATATGACAGCTGAAGATAGAGTATTTTTACAGACAATTATGGATTATGCAGATAAGGTTATGCCGGACATCGACCCACAGAAGGTTCGTATTTCTGAGCAGATTGAAAAGCTTCGTCCGATTTTACAGGAGCTTGCCATGAAGCATAAAATGTCAGTGGAAGACACATTCATCAAATACATGGATTTAGCAACCGAACATGCCATTAAATACCAGAATCAGATGAATGAACAGTTCAAAGAAGCCTTTGAGGGCGAGGACCAGAAAAAAATGTATTAGTAAAATGTAAGACGCGGCAGTGATATCACTGCCGCGTCTTAATTATGCAATTCGGTCAATTCGTTCTTTCAAACGCCTTAACTCATTTTCTAATGTATTAACCCTCATTATCAGCATTTCTTTTTTGTTATCAATCTTTAATGCTTCATCCAGTTTACTATTCAAATCCATATGACCTTCTGCTATTATTTTGATATTTCGATTGGTTTCATTCTCCAATGTAAGCTGAAGATCACGAATTTTCATATCCATTTCTTCAAGTTTCTGAAGAATTGCTTTGCTTTCTTCATTCATAATTTTTAACTCCTATTTGCATGTATTGGTTTACGTTAAAATTCATATTCACAAAGCTGTAATTGCTAGCAGATAATTACTATTCCAAGTTCATTATACAAGGTAGTAATTTTATATTCAATTAAAAAGGAAAAAATTTTGAGCAAAGAGTTTCCCAAAAACCTTACATCTTTTTCTATTTTGCTTCCCTGTTTACAAAATTTGTCTCCGTCTTAGAGTACATGATTTTCTGGGACCGGTACAAACCGTAATATCCCGAAAGCATATAACTGACTACTACTGTTGTCAGGTAATACGGCATCCCCTCAAACCCAAACAATTCAAAGGAAATCAAAAGGGATGTAATCGGACAATTGGTAACCCCACAGAACACGCCTACCATACCACAGGCAGCAACCAGCGTTGCCGGAAGTCCGAATATGGCAGCCACCGCACATCCGAATGCGGCACCGATACAGAAGGACGGTACAATTTCACCGCCTTTAAAACCGGCCCCGAGTGTCAATGCTGTAAACACCATCTTTAACAGAAAAGAATACCACTCCGTCTCTTCATAATGGAAAATATGTTCCATAATTCCCTGACCGGAACCAAGATAATCCGTGGTTCCAAGCACTGCGCATAATAATAAAATCAAGCATCCACCCGTAAAAATACGCAGATATTGGTTTTTAATCAATTTCTTATACAAATGCCCTGTTCTGTGCAGACAAATGCAGAACAAAACACTCACACCACCGGCAAGAGAGGCAAACAAAATAATTTTCGTGAAAATAAACGGTGTAAATTCCGGAATAACCGCTACCGTAAATGCTTCCGGTTTTACCTCAAGATAATTAGCAAGAAAATGTGCCGTCATGGATGCAGTCACACATGGTACCAATGCCGAATAATGCATAATCCCGATGCTGATGACCTCAAGTGAAAAAATAGCCGCCGCCATAGGTGCGCCAAAAAGCGCAGAAAATCCGGCACTCATACCACACATGATTATAATTCTCTGGTCGTTGTCATTAAGGGCAAGTTCTTTACCAACACGGTTGGCAATACTACCGCCAAGCTGGATAGCTGCTCCTTCTCTACCGGCAGAACCGCCAAGGAAATGGGTAATCATAGTTGATGCATAAATAAGGGGTGCCATTCGTGTACGGATACCCGTGTTAGAATGAATCGAAGAAATAACCGTATTGGTTCCCCTATCATCCTCGTTATTCCATACATGGTACATAAATACAATTACAAGACCACCAACAGGCAAAAACAGACTGACCCACTCATGTGTCAACCGGTAATCATTGGCCCATAAAAGCATATGACCGAATATGGAGCACACACCTCCAACCAAAAACCCGACAAATCCTCCGAGCAGAAGCCATTTCATCAAGGTTTTTACAGAAAAACAGGCTTCATTCAATTGTTCTAAAAACTTAGTTTTTTGTAACATAGAGAGACTCCGTACCATCCACATGAATATTCTAATATTACTTTATCAAAGGAACCCAGCCTTCACAAGAAGGTATTAAAAAAAAGCCAAGGCATTACACCTTGGCTTTCACTCACTTATTTAATCACACGTACACGTACAACACCTTCGCTGCTACGAAGCTCATTAAGTACTACATCGGAAACTTTGCTTTCCAAATCGAGCATGGTGTACGCCCAATCTCCTTTTGACTTATTTGTCATGTCTGTGATATTAATTCCATGATTACCAAATACTGTTGTAAACTTAGAAATCATACCTGAGCTGTTCTTATGGAATACAGCCACACGTCCTGCCTGGGAACAAATACCCATATCGCAATTCGGGAAGTTAACGGAATTAATAATGTTACCGTTTTCTAAGTAATTCTTTAATTCCTTAACTGCCATTACTGCACAGTTATCTTCTGATTCTTCTGTAGAAGCTCCAAGATGAGGAATTACAATACAACCTTCCTTACCTGCAGTTGTTGTATTAGGGAAATCAGTAACATACTTACGGATTTTACCGCAAGCAATACCGTCTAAAATATCTTCTTCGTTGCAAAGCACATCACGGGCAAAGTTAAGAATAATAACGCCATCCTTCATAAGGGAAATCGCATCCGCATTGATGGTTCCTTTTGTCTGTGGAAGTGCCGGAACGTGAACAGTAATAAAATCACATTCTTCATAAATTTCTTCTACATGGAGGCAATGTTTTACGGAACGGCTTAAGTTCCATGCTGCATCAACGGATACATATGGGTCATAACCATATACTTCCATACCCAAATGAACTGCTGCGTTAGCTACTTTACCACCAATAGCACCAAGTCCGATAATACCGAGTTTTTTACCTTCGATTTCAGTACCTGCAAATTTCTTTTTTTCTTTTTCTGCTGCTTTTGCAATATTTTCATCGTCTTTTGCAGATTTAACCCATTCAACACCACCGATAACATCACGGGATGCAAGCAACATTCCTGCAATTACAAGTTCCTTTACACCGTTTGCATTGGCACCCGGAGTATTAAATACTACA
>JAZSEL010000103.1:0-4865 GCA_045531685.1 Lachnospiraceae bacterium
GTATTTACCATTAAATCCCCTGTCTTTGCACTGGCCTTCCAGTTTATGTTTTTCATAGGGTCCTGCATGGTGTAATCACGAATGGACGCAAAAGCAAGCGGGTCTTCCAAATACTTTCGGTTGCTCTCCTGTTCTCCCAAAAGCTTCTCACTAACCCGCAGTATATCTGTCACATTGGATCTTTTTGCATATACGTAAATCCGTGCTTCCGTATCCAGTCCCTTACGATACGCCCGGTTAAGCATAAGGGGATAGGTAACCACGGAGACATCGCCAATTGCGTAAAACCCTCTTTTTTGACATAGAATCGGCAGACTTCTCGTAATGCGCTGCCGTCCTAAAAGGGCATAAACATCCCGCTTATATACATAATCACTGACGGAAGTATTGTCCATGTCCTGAAATCTGAGTCCTTTTTTTACCCGAAACCGGACCTCTAACGGAGACACAGGCATTCTCTTCCTATTTTCAATTATTTCTTTTATTCGGACAGATTCACCCGCATATATAACGGTCAATCATTTCCCGCTCTTCTTCTTTTCCCATACTTCCCATACTGATTTTCATAAGAAAACGGTCCATCTGTGCCTCCGGGAGCGGAAAACATCCCAAAGTTTCTACCGGATTCTGTGTTGCAATTACAAAAAACGGGGTATTCAGTGTTCTGGTATCTCCATCCACCGTTACCTGTCTCTCTCCCATACATTCCAAAAGACTGGACTGTGTTCTAGGTGTTGCACGGTTAATCTCATCCGCCAATAACAGATTGGTAAATACCGGCCCTTTGCGGAACACAAACTCTCCCTTTTCCTGATTGTAATATGACAGTCCCGTCACATCACTCGGCAATAAATCCGGGGTAAACTGTATACGGCTAAACTGCATGCTCATGGATTTTGCCAATGTCTTAGCAAGCACGGTCTTTCCCATTCCCGGCACATCTTCAAGCAGCACATGCCCTCCCGCAATAAGGGATGTTAAAAGCAAGTCCACGGTTTCCTGCTTGCCGATGATAACCTTTGCAATATTTTCTTTAATTTTTGTAACAGTTGGATTCATTTGCGTTTTCTCCTTTTTCACTACCTTTTCAAGAATCATTTCTTCTCATTATTAAGTTAATATTATTACCCTTAGCAAGACCTATACGTCCTAGTATCTCTATATCTTATTATCCCTAAATACTTTCATCATCTCATTCGTAAGGCTCAGATTATTTGGTTGAAGTTCAATATCTTCTCGCTTAACCCACTCTGCATACTTTAGTTCATTTTCATCCATATGGATTTCACCGTCACCATCAGCATCGCAGAAGAATCCGACCAAAACATCCTGCGCCATTCCCCATGGCTGGGATTTGTAGTATCTGATATTTTTGACCTTAACCCCCGTCTCTTCCATAACCTCTCTGGCTACCGTTTCTTCGAGCGTTTCACCGATTTCTGTGAATCCCGCAACGAGGGCATTATGGGCATAACCTCTTCTGTACCTTGTAAGTAGTATCGAATCACCTTTGGTGACCCCGACAATCACAGCCGGATTAATTCTCGGATAGATTACATTTCCACATTCTGGACAAATTAATGATCTTTCTTTATTGCCTCGCTCCAGCAAGCCTCCACATCTTCCGCAGTATTGATTATCTGAATACCATTTCCACAAATGATATGCCGTAAACGCTGCGAACACGTCCGCCATAGACTCTCCATAAAACTTATCCCGAATCTCCCGGATTGTATAATATTCAAATCCTTTCTGCCGGTAATCTATTGAAATGTAATGATAATCATCCTCTGGCAATGCATACTCCGGAAGAAGGAAATATCTTCTCTCATCTATGGAAAAAAGATATAGAGCTCCCTTTTTCATATCATCGGAACCGGAAGCAAATATCATCCTTCTATCTTTTTCTTTAACTAATAGTCTTCCATCTCGGTCAAATATCAGAAGCAAGTCATTTTCTTCCATCTGAACCGCTCTAAAAGAATTGTCTAGCCTACTTGGATATATATCTTGTATCATTTTCACATAACCTCATTCTTTTATGTACTAATACATAATTTCTTGCCTGCGTCCTTACCAGACGCACCTCAATAATATATTTCTTGTAATGCTTCTGCCACTAAATCTGGTTGCGACAAATGAATATAATGTGTACTGCCTTCAGCACATGTCCATTTTGAAACAGAAAAAAGTTCCAAATAGCGCTTCATAATATCCTGCCACATTACTTCTATTTTCTCAGCAAATTCTTTCGTATTTCTTCCAAAGTACATGCTTTCTTCTATTGCTAATTCAGAGGAATGCGTAATAAGATGTATTGGCACAGACGAAATTTGTTTTTCCACAAGAAACTGTGATAAATTTTCCTTTTTATGTGCTTCCACATACTCTTCCAATGCCGTTTTTGCATGGATTGCATTCTTTGTGCAGTTTAATATGTTTTCTTTTTGCTCTTTCGTATAGTTGTCATAATAGTAGAATGGAGGCGCTTTTTCCAATAATTTTTTTGTAATCCCTCCAAGTCCTATCTTTGCTAATCCCTGCATCATCCGGAAATTTGCACTCTTATCTACTCCGGATTTTTTATATTCCTTTGATGTGAGTGTTTGTTCAAAAACATAATCATATGGTGACAATGGATCCAGCAATATTATCCCCTTAACCATTTGTGGATATTTCAATGCGAATAATGTTGCATACAAACCTCCTTGAGAATGTGCCACCAATATAATTTTGTCTGCACATTCCACTTCCTTTAACAAATAATACAATTCATCAGCTATATTCTCAGGTGTTCGTTTTTTATCACTCACTTTACTTTGGTTAATTCCCAGGCGCTCATATAATAAGACACCATATGTATCTGAAATACGTTCTGCAAAAGGCTCCCATTCTGCCAAGCATGATCCCAATCCCATTTCAATCACTACTGAAATTGGTGTTTTACCATATATTTTATAATAATTCATTTCATCAATCTCCATTCTCTCACGTTTTCCATTTTATTAACGTCCGTATACCGCTTTCTACTGGGGAAAGCCATATAAGCTAAAGTAAACAATCATAGAAATAGCATCAATCAAAAGAAGTGCTCCCACAATATAAGCAGCAATCTTCAATCCTTTTTTTGCTTTTTTCTTATTATCATCCGTTAATACTTTTTCCGTTAGTTCGCTTACAAGTTCTGACTTAGCTAAGACCTCTTCCGCTTTTACAGGTACTTTGTCCATTACCAACTCATCCAAAGAAATCCCAAACAAGTCACTAATTGCAATCAACTTCTCCATTTCAGGGGTAGAATCTCCTACCTCCCATTTTGATATTGTCTGCCTGGAAACATTCAAACGGTTAGCAAGTTCTTCCTGTGATAAACCCTTTTGTTTTCGAAGATTATACAATTTGTTATGAAATTCCATTTTTACCAGCCCCACCTTTCCATCTTTTTATCATGGCAAATAACACCGTACCTAATATTACTGTTGTAACAATACTTGCTTCTATTCCATATTCCGCACCATTTAGTATATTGGTATCTTCTATATGAAAAAGAAAGATACCTTTTGAAACACTTTCACTTCCGCTTAAGGATAATCCCATAATTGTATATAAAATATAGTTCCATATACTATGTAGTCCGCATGCCATCCATAAATTTGACTTCCATAAAACAAGTACGGAGAAAATGAATGATATCAAATACAAATTGATGATCCCTATCACAATGTACACAAATTCTGCTTCAAGCAGCTTGGATAAATGCGGAACGACAAATGCCGAGGAACTAACCAGCACTGCCATCGGTGTAGAGATTTTTCTTTTCAAGGAATTTAGTAAAAACCCTCTACACATTATTTCTTCTCTGGCACCCTGAATAGCAAAAGCTACTATCCATAAAAGTAGTGTTTTAATACTAACATTTGCATTAAATCCATCAAATGTAATGAATTTAGAAATGCAGCCTATACCAATAATCAAACCCAAAAGAATTGTTGCAAACAATCCTCCTGCCAAATATTCTACAGCATTTCCTGATAATCCAATTGATTTAACCGTTCTCTTCTCAATAAGTTTGCAATAAAATATGGTTACTAAGATAAAAATGGTGAGTCCGTAATAGAGTAGTAAATCTCCAATCTGTCCATCCGGCATGATTCCGTTTAATGGGTCATATCCCATGCCACATAAGATTCCAATAACTACTCCCTCTCCCAGAATCGCCGAAACTACATATATCAGAATGAATGCCAATATTTTTTTTATTATGTATTCAGCAGATGACATCTTCGTTTCGTTGTTAATTGGATTTAGATTGTAAATAATACCTTTCTTCATCAATATATCCTCCTTGCATCTCTTGATGAAAATAGGGTACTATTTTTATTCAAAATACTCTACCAATCAAAGCAATCAATCTGTCAACCGACATTAACATTCCGGTTAAAGTAAGTTACAACTGCCATAATTTACGCTTCCGTTCACATGGTCTTGGGCTTTTTGATTCAGCATGATGCTTTCTGCATTCTTCACAATTTCCATGTCTAACACACTTTCTTTTTTTGCAACTCCCTTACGAAATCTTCACTTCAATACAATTCTCATATTATGATATTTAGCTACCACATCCTCAAAGCCTACAGATTTATAAAGCGGATATCCATCCTCTGTTGCCTTCAATTCAATAACACTTATTCTTTCTTCACCTATAAGTTTCTCCATTCAAGGTTCCCCCTCAAAAGCACTCTGACACAAAGCTAACAATTTCACTTAATTCTTTTCTTTTTCTTGGAGTCGGATTTTCAGCTCCATATCCTAATGTCACTACACCTACCACATATTTATCGGAAGGAATATTCAGTATGGCTTTT
>JAZSEL010000120.1:0-73710 GCA_045531685.1 Lachnospiraceae bacterium
GATGAAATTTCGTCCATGTATTGATATTCATAACGGAAAAGTAAAGCAGATTGTGGGAAGCAGCCTGCGGGATGACGGTAATAGGGCAAAAGAGAACTTCGTTGCGTCCATGGATGCGGATGAATATGCATTATTATATAAAAAACACCTGTTATTTGGTGGGCATATTATTTTATTAAATAAAGAAGGCACTGAATTTTATGATGCAACCAAGGCGCAGGCCATGAAAGCGCTTAAGGCATTTGAGGGCGGAATGCAGATTGGCGGAGGTATCAATGACACGAATGCGGCAGAGTTTATTGAAGCCGGTGCAAGTCATGTAATCGTTACTTCGTATGTGTTTCAGAACGGAAAAATTAACTTTGAAAACCTTCAAAGAATCAGTCGTGAAGTAGGGCGTGAACACCTTGTTTTGGATTTAAGCTGCAGACTGAAAAACGGAGAATATATTATTGTTACCGACAGGTGGCAAAATGATACGGATTTCGTGTTAAATCATGAAAATTTAGGCATTCTTGCAAGTTTTTCTGGCGAATTCCTGATTCATGCCGTAGATGTTGAAGGAAAAATGGGAGGAATTGAAAGAAATCTTGCAGAATTTTTGGGCGCCTGGAACGAAATTCCGGTCACTTATGCGGGCGGTGTACACGCATTTTCCGACCTTGATGAGCTAAAAACAGCGGGAAAAGGCAATCTTGATGTTACTATCGGAAGTGCACTTTCTTTGTTTGGCGGACCGATGAAGTTTGAAGAAGTGCTTGCATATTTTGAACAATAGCAGAAGATGGTAACAGAAGAGAAGCGTATCGGAAAACGGTATGATTGTTTCAATAAATACATATAAAAATAAAAATGCCAACCCGTCGGGTTGGCATTTACATGTACGGAAACGTACACATTCATTCATTAAGTACTACTAATTCATACAAAGTAAAAAGACTACAATGTGAATCCTTTATTTATAGAACAGGGCACATCGGATGAATGAGACTAATAAGAGCCGTCTCTTATTATAACTTTGTTACGTTAACTGCCTGAGGTCCTTTTTCTCCGTTAACAACTTCGAATTCAACAGCAGCGCCTTCGTCTAATGACTTAAAGCCTTCCATGTTGAGTCCTGAGTAGTGTACGAATACATCATTTCCTGCTTCATCACAGATAAATCCGTAACCTTTTTGGTTGTTAAACCATTTTACTGTACCTTTGTTCATTGCAAAGTCCTCCAAAAAAATATATCGATGTTGTAATTTCAACAACACATTCAGTATACTATAGCACTTTAGAAAAGTAAAGTGAATTTTCAAATATTTGGAATTGAAGAAAATGGGTATTTTTGGTATAATAATGAACTTGACAACATAGAAACTCTTGTTTTGTCCGCATTTTTACATAAGGGAATGAGATTGTGCGGTAACTTAGTAAGGAGGTTTGGAGTATTTGAAAAGCAGAAAGAAGAAAAAGAAGACCAATTATGTTCTTCTGCTTGTCTCTGACTCGCCTACCCAAAAAGTAAAAAAATATAAATTTACAAAGGCGAGAGTCAACTTTTTGAAAACAGTGCTTTTCTTATTCTTCTTAGTATTGGTAGGATATGTAGCTTTCACCTCTTATTACAATACGATTGTAATCAGCAGAGAGGCTGCATTTACGGCTAAGATTAAGGAATTGGAAGAGGCAAATGCTCTTTTGGAAGAAGAAAAGCTGCAATTGACGGATAAGGTTACAATTTTAAGTAAAACAGTCAATGAAAAAGTTGATGCAGAGAAGATTCAGGAAGAAAAAAATATGCCAAAGGGCTTCCCGTTATCCGGAACAGCGGATATGGAAGAGACAGAAGAAACAATAGAGACCGAAGATGGGGAAGAGAAGAGACCTATGATTCTGTTCCATGCAGATGATAAGGTTGGCGTGGTATCGGCAGGAGCCGGTGTGGTAAGTTTGATTGAAATGGATAATGAATACGGATATCGTGTCCATATTGATCACGGAAACGGATATGTGACCATTTACCGGAGCGGAACGGAACCAAAGGTAAGCCAGGGAGATGAAGTGGCAAGAGGTGCTCTTTTATACGAAATGGAAGAGGATGACGATAACGAACTGGCAGACGATATGGCATATCAGGTAATGCAAGACGGAAATTACATAGTTCCAACAGATGTGTTAGAGATTAACGGTTAATCAAAAGGAGAAAAAGAGTGAAAAAGAATAATAATTTTGTAAACGGTGAAACAACAGTAATCGGTGCCGGTACCGTTGTAGAAGGTACATTAAAAGCTGCTATGTCAGCAAGAATCGACGGAACAGTTAACGGTGATGTGACAAGCGAAGGTACCATTGTAGTGGCAACAGAAGGTGCTGTTAACGGTAATATTACAGCGGCAGAAGTAAAAATCAGTGGTGTGGTAAAAGGAAATGTTGTTACTACCGGTAAGCTGGAATTGGTTGAAAAAGGCAAATTAATCGGTGATATTAAGACAGGAAGCTTAAGTATTGCTGAAACAGCAGTGTTCCACGGAAACTGCAGCATGCAGGAAGAAGTGTCAGCGACTGCGGAAGCTGCTTCAACAGCGGAAGAAAAATAAGCATCAAAAAAGCACGCAACTTGCGTGCTTTTTTGATTATACAATTATTCGTTCATTCTCTGAAATACTAATTCATATCCATCATTACCGTAATTGAGCGAACGGTTAACACGACTGATAGTAGCAGTAGAGGCACCGGTCTTTTCTGCGATTTCTAAATAGGTTTTGCGCTCGCGGAGCATGGTTGCAACTTCAAATCTCTGTGAAAGTGAAAGCAACTCATTTACCGTACATAAGTCTTCAAAAAAGCTATAGCATTCATTCTTATCTTTAAGACTGAGAATCGCATGAAATAAATGGTCCACAGCCTCAGTTTGAATCTTTTTGTTCATGATACAAATACCAACCTTTCATCCCTACTCTTTTTACACTAATGCAGTAACATTTTAACATACTAAAGTTTTAAAGTAAAGAAGAATTACAAGGAAAGAATAAACTTTTTGCTTGCTATGTAGTTTTCAATACTATATAATGTAGAAATAGAAAGACAAAAGAATGCTATTCGAGGGAAAAGAATGACTGTATCAATGGATGATTTATTAAATAGCATAGTGGAGAGTTTGGACCGTATCCGGTACGTGGATTTGGATGATATCCCGAATATTGACCTGTATATGGATCAGGTTACTACTTTTATGGATAAGAAGTTGGAATCTACCACCCGTAATCCGGGAGAGGATAAGATATTGACCAAGACCATGATTAATAATTATGCAAAGAATGATTTGCTTCCGCCTCCGGTCAAGAAGAAATATTCCAAAGAGCATATGATCATATTGATTATGATTTATTATCTTAAGGGAGTGTTGTCTTTTAGTGATATCCAACAGTTGTTAAAGCCTCTGACTGACACCTATTTCCAAAAAAATGACCAATACGGATTGGCGGACATATATAAAGAAGTGTTTGATTTTGAGACTGTTCAGAGGGATGCTCTTAAAGCAGACATTACAGAAAAGATTAAATGTGCCGAGACCATGTTTGAGAATGCACCAAAAGAAGATGAAGAGTTTTTCACCTTGTTTTCCCTTGTTGTGCAGCTGGCTTATGATGTGTATGTAAAGAAGCTTTTGATGGAAAAATTAATTGACAGTTATCAACAGAAGCAGGAAGGAAAGGCTCCTGCAAAAGGAAAAAAGAAGGAACCAAAAACTGAATAGCACCGTATAATATACCATCAGTCTTGTAGGAGGATTTTATGAAAAAGAAACTGGTGGTATTTTTTTGCGTATGTACATTGATGGTTACTATGATGGCAGGTGTGCTTACGGGATGTAAAAAAGAGGAACAGACCGGTCTTACACCGGTGGTTCTCAATGAGGTGGCCCACTCCATTTTCTACGCGCCTATGTATGTGGCGATAGAAGAGGGATACTTTGAAGAAGAAGGAATTGACTTGGAACTGGTAACCGGTTTTGGAGCAGATAAGACCATGACCGCATTATTAACGGGAGAAGCGGATATTGGATTTATGGGACCTGAGACTACGGTTTATACCTATCAGGAGGGTATGGAGGATTATGCGGTTAATTTTGCGCAGCTGACCCAGAGAGCAGGTAACTTTTTAGTGGGAAGAGAAGAAAATGCAGCATTTTCATGGGATTCCATTAAAGGAAGTACGGTATTGGGAGGAAGAGCAGGCGGTATGCCTGAAATGGTATTTGAATATGTGCTAAAGAAACACAACATTGATCCGAAGAAGGATTTATCCATTGACCAGAGTATTGACTTTGGCTCCACTGCAGCGGCATTTTCCGGCGGTCAGGGAGATTATACGGTTGAGTTTGAACCTCATGCAACTGCTTTAGAGGTAAAGGGTGACGGATATGTAATCGCTTCCATCGGAGAAGAATCCGGCTATGTTCCGTATACTGCATTTTCGGCACGTAAAAGTTTTATAGAAGAAAACCCGGAGATTTTACAGGCATTTACCGATGCCATGCAAAAGGGTATGGATTATGTGAATTCCCATACGGCAGAAGAGGTTGCAAAAGTGATTCTCCCGCAGTTTGAGGGTACGGACATAAATGACGCAACCATGATTATTGAACGCTATCAGGCACAGGATACCTGGAAGGATACATTGGTGTTTGAAGAAGAAGCATTCCTGCTTTTACAGGATATTTTACGGGATGCCCAGAATCTGACCAATACGGTTCCGTATGAAGAACTGGTAAATACGGAATTTGCAGCAAAGGCGGCAAATACAAAATAAAAATATAATAGAAAAGTAAGTAGATTTTAAGGATTATTAAGAGTAGAAGTATCGACATAATGTGAAATCTAAGTTATAATATTTCCCGTATATTACAAATAAGAGAACCGTCTATTTTGCGGTAGAAGGAGAATGAAAATGGGAATTTTAACAAGATTTAAAGACATTATGGCTTCTAATTTGAACTCACTTTTAGACAAGGCAGAAGATCCGGAGAAGATGATTGACCAGTACTTACGTAATCTGGAAAGTGATTATGCAGAAGTAAAGGCAGAAACAGCATCTGTAATGGCAGAAGCAAAGAGTGCTCAGCGCAAGGTAGATGAGTGCAACGAAGAAATCAAGAAAATGGAAACTTATGCAGTTAAGGCTGTTCAGGCAGGTAATGATGACGATGCCCGTAAGTTCTTGGCTAAAAAGGCGGAATTGGCAGAAAGACTTGCTTCTTTACAGAAGAATCTTGACATCGCTAATGCTAACGCTGCAAAGATGAAAGAGCTTCATGACAAGTTAGAAGATGATATCGCTAACATGAAGGCAAAGAGAGATACCTTAAAGGCAAAGGTTAAAGTAGCAGAAGCACAGCAGAAGATTAACAAGCTTGGTGCCAGCGCAGACAAAGCAGGCAGTACCATGGCAGCTTTTGCACGTATGGAAGAAAAAATTGACCGTATGACAGATGAAGCAGATGCTATGGCTGAATTGGATTCAGGCGCAGATGATGTGGATACATTGGCAGCAAAGTATGATTCTGATGTTTCTACTTCAAGTGTGGACGATGATTTGGCGGCATTAAAAGCTTCTTTAGGTATGTAAGTAGTCTACGGCAGGAGGAGATACATAATGGGAATTTTCTTTAAGCAGATGGCCAACGTGATTGAATGGCCGGAAGCAAGTGACAGTGTATTATTCTGGAAATGGCAGAACCAGGAGATTAAAAAAGGCTCTAAGCTGGTAATTCGTCCGGGTCAGGATGCGATTTTCTTATATAACGGCCGTGTGGAAGGAATTTTTGAAGAAGAAGGAAGCTTCGATGTGGAATCGGACATTATTCCTTTCTTATCTACATTAAAGAGCTTCAAGTTTGGCTTTAACAACCCGTTACGTGCAGAGGTTTTATTTATCAATACCAAGGAACTTCTGGTAAAATGGGGCACCAAGAATGCCATTAATCTTCCGGCACCGGGACTTCCGGGTGGTATGCCGGTACGTGCATTCGGTACATTCAGCTGTAAGATTGCAGAGCATGATGTTTTAATCGATAAATTGGCAGGTATCCGCCAGACATATACAGTGGCAGATGTTAAGGAGCGTATCGTTTCTAATCTGGATCAGCTTCTTATGAGCTGGATTGGCAAAGAAGGACGCGATATGTTTAACCTTCAGATGGATGCGGCTAAGATTGCAGACGGAATCTGCATGGATCTTGATATGGATATGCGCAAGCTGGGTATTGCAATCACGGATTTCAATATTGAAAGCTTCTCTTATCCGGAAGAGATTAAGAAGATGCAGGAGAAGGCTGCAGCACAGTCCATGGTAGGTGATATGAACAAATATCAGCAGATGGCAGTGGCAGATTCCATTGCGAAAGGTGGCGGACGCAGTGGTGCCGGCATGGCAAGTGATATGGTCGGACTTCAGATGGGTATGGCCATGGGTCAGCAGATGGTACAGCAGATGCAGATGGGTAATCAGGCATCCGCGGCGCCGGCAGGTGCTAAGTTCTGTCCGAATTGCGGTACCCCTACAAATGGTGCCAAATTCTGTTCCAACTGCGGAACCAAATTAGCGTAACAGAATGCAGTTTTAAAATTACAAGGGCTGTCTGATGTTTTCAGGCAGCCTTTTACGAGGTATTTATGAGTATATACGACACATTGAATGAGCGTCAGAAAGAAGCGGTTTTTGCAACGGAAGGACCTGTTTTGTTGTTGGCAGGCGCCGGTTCCGGT
Organism: Lachnospiraceae bacterium; assembly: GCA_045531685.1. Lineage (GTDB taxonomy): Bacteria > Bacillota > Clostridia > Lachnospirales > Lachnospiraceae > RGIG8767. The sequence goes on from JAZSEL010000120.1 coordinate 6,756, forward strand.
AAAACCCGTGTCCTGACACACAGAATTGCCTATTTGATTGAAAATAACGGTGTGAATCCATGGAATATCCTTGCGATTACCTTTACCAATAAAGCAGCGGGAGAAATGCGGGAACGTGTAGACAGACTGATAGGGTTCGGCTCAGAATCCATATGGGTATCCACCTTCCATTCCACCTGCGTACGGATTTTAAGAAGACATATTGATTTGCTGGGATATAGTACTAATTTTACCATTTATGATACAGACGACCAGAAGTCTCTTATGAAGGATGTATGCAAACGTCTGGAGATTGACACAAAGGTATTAAAGGAAAAAAGTATTTTAAATGCTATTTCCTCTGCAAAAGATGAATTAATCGGCCCTAAAGAGTATTATCAGAACACACTTGGGGATTATAGTAAGCAAAAGATTGCTCGTGCCTATGAGGAATATCAGAAAGCCTTAAAGAGTAATAATGCTTTGGACTTTGATGATATTATTGTGAAAACCATTGAATTATTTCGGCATTTCCCGGAGGTTTTGGACAATTATCAGGAGCGTTTCCGCTATATTATGGTGGATGAGTATCAGGATACCAATACGGCGCAGTTTGAACTCATCCGTTTGTTGGCAGATAAGTACCGTAACCTTTGTGTAGTAGGTGATGATGACCAGTCCATTTATAAATTCCGTGGTGCAAACATCCACAATATTCTGGATTTCGAAAAGGTTTTTTCCGAAGCAAAGGTAATTAAGCTGGAGCAGAATTACCGTTCCACCAAAAAGATTTTAGAGGCGGCCAATTGCGTCATCCGCAATAATACGGCACGTAAGGAAAAGGCTCTCTGGACGGAAAATGAAGAGGGAGAGCGGATTCATTTCAGACAGTTTGATACGGCATACGAAGAAGCGGAATATATTGTATCGGACATTATTAAGTCAAGACGGAATCATATTTATGAATATGGACAGAACGCAATTTTATACCGTACCAATGCCCAGTCCCGAATTTTGGAAGAGCAGTTTGTAAAAGAAGGGGTTCCGTATGATATCATCGGAAGCATTAACTTCTACGCAAGGAAAGAAATCAAGGACATTCTGGCGTATTTAAAGACTATTGATAATGCGGTGGATGATTTGGCGGTTAAGCGTATTATTAACATTCCAAAGCGTGGTATCGGAAATACTACCATTGCCAAGGTACAGGAATTTGCGGACCAAAATTATATGAGCTTTTATGATGCTCTTGAGATGGCAGACCAGATTCCGACTTTGGGAAGAAGCGGAGCCAAATTAGAACCGTTTGTAACCATGATTCGTGCCTTTCGTGGGAAAATGGAATTTTACAGCTTAGAAGAGCTTCTTAAGGATATTCTGGATTTGACGGGATATGTAAAAGAACTGGAGCAGTCCGGGGAAGAGGACGCAGAAGACCGGATCGAAAATATTAATGAATTAATTACAAAAGTAGTGGCATATGAGGAAACAGCAGAAGAGCCTACATTGAGTGGCTTTTTAGAGGAGGTTGCCCTGGTGGCGGATATTGACCGCATGGAAGATAATCCGGATAAGGTACTTCTTTTAACCCTTCATGCGGCTAAGGGTCTGGAGTTTGATAATGTATACCTTGCCGGGGTGGAGGACGGTATTTTCCCAAGCTACATGGCAATTACGGACATTGACCCGACGGCAGTGGAGGAAGAGCGGAGACTTGCATACGTAGGTATTACAAGAGCCAGACAGAACCTGACCATCAGTTGCGCCAGGGCAAGGATGATCCGTGGGGAAATGCAGTACAATCCGGTCAGCCGTTTTGTGAATGAAATTGACGAACGTTTATTGGATAATAAGCCATTAAGAAACCGCCCGAGGGATTTTGATTCTTACAGCGACGATTCCTTTGAAAGAATGTCCTTTAAGTCAAAGCCGTTTTCCGGTTTTGGGGGTGAGGGCGGATATCCGTCCTTTGGAGGTTCCTATTCGGCTTCAAAAGCAGAATATCCGTCTTTTGGAGGCGGAAGAAGCTATTCAACAGACAGTGTTTCCTCACTTTCTGCAGGCATTGGTAATACGAGACCGGCAAATGCCGTATACGCAAAACCAAAGGCAGTGGTGCGGCCGAAAAAGACGGATTTGGAGAACCAGCCATATATTACTAAGGGCGTGGGTGCATTAAGTAAGGGTGTGCCGGTCAGTGATTCCTTGGATTATGGCATAGGAGACAGAGTCCGTCATATAAAGTATGGTGTAGGAACCGTATCGGCAATTGAAAAAGGACCAAGGGATTATCAGGTTACCGTACAGTTTGATACGGCAGGACAAAAAGTTATGTATGCTGCCTTTGCAAAACTAAAGAAGGTTGATTAAATTTCACAATTTTCATGTAGTAAAATCAATGGAAAAGTGGTATGATAATAACAGTTAATTTAGATTTGCAGAAAGGGTATCCTTATGAATAAATTAGATGAATTATTAGAATTATTAAAGTTTAACAAAGGAGAGGCTATGAGAAAAGAAAAGAGAAATAACATTATTGCAATCGTTTTGACAGTATTGGCTGTTCTTGCTGTAATCGCAGGTGTTGCTTATGCTATCTACCGTTATTTAAAGCCATGCTACTTAGAAGACTTTGATGAAGATTACGAAGACGATTTCGATGATGACTTCTTTGAGGATGAAGAAGAGGATGATATTCCGATTCCGGTTCCTGTAGCAGAAGATGAAGCAGAGGTTGACGCTGAATAATTTCTGCATGGTTTAGAATGCATTTTTATGAGCGGAATGGCGACATTCCGCTTGTTTTGTTGGTCGGAATTTTTATATTTATGCATGAATGAAAATGCATAAGATGAGATAGCAGAGCTAGAGCTCAGATTGAGGTTGGAAATGAAAAAAGGACAGATTGTAGAAGGAATTGTGGAACGCATCGAATTTCCCAATAAAGGCGTGGTAAGAGTAGAAGAAACCGCGGAAAACGGAGAGAAGAAGACTTCTTATTGTGTGGTTAAAAATGTAATTCCGGGTCAAAAGATTTCTTTGGGTGTTAAAAAGGTACGCAAAGGTAAGGCAGAGGGCAATTTGAAAGAGGTGCTTGAAGCAGCACCAAATCAGGTGGAGCCGCCATGTGCACATTTTGGTGACTGCGGAGGTTGTACATACCTTCATTTATCCTATGAAGACCAGGCGGCATTAAAGGAAGCACAGGTTAAGAAATTATTGGACGGTGTTCTTGATAAGCAGAAGCAGGCGTATGAATTTATGCCGATTAAATACAGCCCTGTATGTCACGGATACCGTAATAAAATGGAATTTACCTTCGGAGATTCCTATAAGGACGGACCTTTGGAGCTTGGCTTGCACAAAAGAGGCAGCTTCTATGATATTTTAACAGTGGATGATTGTAAGATTTGTGATGAGGATTACCGTAGTATTTTAACCGCAACCCGTGACTATTTTGCGGATTTGGGACTTGCCCATTATCACCGTATGCAGCATACGGGATATTTGCGTCATTTACTTGTGCGTAAAGCGGCTAAAACAGGTGAGATTCTGGTGGCGCTCATTACCACAACCCAGCAGGAAGTGGATTTACAGCCATACGTGGATATGCTGCTTGGTTTGGATTTAAAGGGTAAGATTGAGGGTATTTTACATACCAGGAACGATTCCCTTGCGGATGTGGTACAGTCGGATGAAACCGTACTGTTATACGGACAGGATTCAATTACAGAGGAATTGTTGGGACTCAAATTCAAAATTTCCCAGTTTTCGTTTTTCCAGACCAATAGTTTGGGAGCAGAAGTAGTGTATCAGACGGCACGTGAATTTATCGGTGATTTAGGAAAAGGCGAGAAGATTGTGTACGACTTATACAGCGGAACGGGCACCATTGCCCAGATGATTGCACCGGTAGCTAAAAAGGTAATAGGTGTGGAAATCGTGGCAGAAGCGGTAGAAGCAGCCAAGGAAAACGCGGCATTGAACGGTCTTACCAATTGCGAATTCATCGCCGGCGATGTCCTTAAGGTATTGGATGATGTTAGTGAGAAACCGGACTTTATTATCTTGGACCCACCGCGTGACGGCGTGCATCCAAAGGCGTTAAAGAAGATTATTGACTATGGTGTGGACAGACTGATTTACATTTCCTGTAAGCCAACCAGTCTAGTGCGCGATTTGGAAATGTTCTTAGAATGTGGTTATCACGTGGATAAGGCAGTGCCTGTGGAACAGTTCCCTTGGACAGCCAATGTTGAAACCATCTGTATGATTTCGAAGAATAACCCGGATGTGGGAAGAAAGGCTGCCGGTGTTGCCAATTGCGATAAGAAAGAGTTTGCTTGTCGGGAAGAAGAGATTCCAAGTTGTGAATGCATCTATGGATAGATGGGAATTTGGGGACTTGTTTTTTTTGATTACACATGGATGAATTGTTTATAGTTTATAAATGAAATGAAAGGCACATGATTAAGTGGTTTTGTTTTAATCATGTGTCTTTTTTTGTTGGTTGATACTAATGTGGGGAGGAGAATGGCATATGAAAAAACTATTTTTTGTAATCCGTATGCCTAATCTTAAGAAATGATTGAAGGAGTGGCATGTGAATAAACTATTTTTTGTAATCCGTATGCCTGATTTTAATAAATGATTGAAGGAATGGCATATGAAATGATAATTTGGGTCGTTTTGTATGCTTATCTCTTTAATGAGAGCAGTAAATTGGCATATGATTATGATATTTTAAATGTTCATGAGTCAAGCAAAGCCTGTATTATTACGTTTATCTTAGAAAAGACAAAAGACCGCCCTTATATAGAAGGACTTGAAAAAGGGGATGTTGTACAGGTGGGAGATGTGATAGGATAATTAGGACGAATAGAGGAAGGAGCTGTCACAATGAAGTTGGAATATGCTGTTGCAGTTGATTTTGGCAGTACAACACTTGCATTCCGGTTAGTGGAAATGCAAAGCAAAAAGAGTATTCATACAGTGACGATGTTGAATTCACAACGTAAATTCGGAGCAGATGTGCTTACCAGAATCTGTGCATCGGTGGATGGAAAAAGGGATGAATTGAGGCAATGTGCAAGACTGGATTTGGCGACAGGCATCGCGCGGCTTATGGAGGAATGCAAGAAAGAGCAGGAACAGAAAGGGCGGGAACAGATAGAACTGGAACAGAAAGAGAAGGAACAGAAAGAGAAGGAACAGAAAGGACGGGAACAGATAGAACTGGAGCAGAAAGAGCAGGAGCAGAAAGAGCAGGAGCAGATAAAGCAGGTTGTGATTGCCGGGAATACTGCTATGGTACATTTTCTGCAAGGATATGATTGTAGCGGATTAGGAAGTTATCCATTTACACCGGTAAATTTAGAATTTGTTAATACAACGGCTAAAACGTTGGGATTGCACATAAACAGGTCAGAAATGGCAAGAGAGAAGGAAGCGGATACACCTGATATCACTATTTTTCCGGGGATTTCCGCATTTGTCGGAGGGGATATTGTGTCCGGCTTATATGCGCTGGATTTTATAAACAAAGAAGAAATCAGCCTTCTTATTGATCTTGGTACCAATGGGGAAATGGTTCTGGGAAATAGAAACAGGGCAATAGCGGCGTCTGTGGCAGCAGGACCTGCTTTTGAAAGGGGAGCTGTTATCTGGGGGAGTGATGTGATTGATATTACGAGCCGCTTGTTAAGAGAAGGAATTATGGATGAGACCGGTTTGTTGATGGAGCAATATTTTGATAAGGGATATCCGGTTTCCCAAACGGAAGACGGGCGACAGATTTTCTTTACCCAACAGGATATCCGCAAGCTTCAATTGGCAAAGGCAGCGGTAAGAGCAGGAATTGAAACCCTGATAGAGGAATACGGGATTGTTGCCGAGCAGATTGACAAGGTATATCTGGCAGGTGGATTTGGTTATTATCTGGATGCAAAAAAAGCAGCATTTATCGGTATGATTCCCCAGGAACTGGCAGAGAAAACAGAATCAGTGGGGAATAGTTCCTTAGCAGGATGTGTGAAATATTTGCAGAATGCCTGTGCGGAAGAAGATATTAAGAGAATTGTATCTACAGTTTCCCATGTGGAATTGGCAAATAACGATAATTTTCAGAAAAAATATGTAAAAAACATGTTATTTTCACTTTAAAGAATGGAATAAAAGCGGTATAATTGTCTATGTAGGGGAATTATTGGTATGGGAATAAGTACTTTAAAAAGAGGAAGTATATGTACCAAGAGAAAAAAGATAAGTTAACAAAGACAAAAAAGAAGGGATGGTTGAAAAAAAGCATTCTTAAGAAAAGTGTGCTTGTTTCGGCTATCCTTTTGTTGTGTATGCTGACACCAATGTCAGCACATGCAACAAAGAAGGTTGTAAAAATCGGAGCCATAGCCGGAAATGATTTTGTGGAAGAATATGGCGGTGTATACCGTGGCTATGGTGCGGAATATATGCAGCAGATTGCCCACTATAATGATTGGACATATGTGTATGTATTCGACACTTTGGAAAACTGTTTTGATCGTTTGGAAAACGGAGAGCTGGATATGATTTGCAATATCCAGAAAACAGAAGAACGTGAGAAAAAATATTTATATTCGGATATTCCGTTAGGGTATGACTACTCCATTATTTATGCAAGACCGGATAGCGACATCTATTATGAGGATTACGAAGCCATGAAGGGGAAGAAGGTGGGATTACTGACCGCCAGTGCCCATTCGGATAATTACCTGAAGTATGCACAGGTATTGGGACTTGATAGTGAGCCGGTATACTATGAATATGAAGATGAGGTTATGACCGCATTGCAGGTCGGAGCGGTTGATTTAGCAGTTGTAGGAAGCTTGTACAATAGGGATGATATGAAAGCGGTTGCCCGTTTTGGAACCAGTCCGTTTTACTGTGTGACCAGAAGAACGCAAAAAGGGCTTATGGGTGAGCTGAATGAAGCGTTGCAGAATATTAAGGTAGAGAATCCGGGAATCGAGGCGGAATTAGCTGAGAAGCATTATGGAAACAATCAGATTTCCAACAGTCCTTTGTTTACCAGAGAAGAAAGCGAATACATAGCAAACAGGGAACCAATCCGCATCCGGCTTATGGTGGGAACGCAGCCTTTAAGCTATATTGATGCAGAGCGGAATCCGCAGGGTATTTTTGTAGACTATCTTGAATTGTTAGAAGAAAAGAGCGGTCTGCAGTTTGATATTGAAATTTCAACAGATTCTCTCGGAATGGAAGAACAGACGGCTCATATCCAGGATGGAAAGTATCTGATGCTGCGTGCACAGCGGGCATTGGAAGCCAGTGGATTGGATGAGACACTGATTGCAACCAAACCATTAATTACGACCAGTTTGGCATATGTAATTAATAAGGATGATGCCGTTGAACTGGGAAGAGACGATTATGTATTTGCCGTTACCCAGGAGATGGGATATTTTGAAAATTTGATTAAGCAGGTCAGTGACAAGTGTCAGGTAAAATATTATCCGAGCGCAGAGGCATGTCTGAATGCTGTGTTAAAGAAAGAAGCTGATATAGCGGCACAGGACAGATATGTAGTAACGTACCTGTTACAGAAGCCAAGATATGCAGAGCATTTGGCAGAAAGACCGGGACAGGAATATACGAATGGTATGTGTCTGATTGCATCCGAGAATGAGCAGATGCTGATTCAGATATTAAATAAAACCATATCCTATATTACGAATCAGGAAACGGACAATATTGTCAGCTTGGAACTCTTGACCAATCCGTATAAACTTGGTTTCTCAGATATTTTGTATCGGTATTGGCAGTTATTGCTTTGTATTGTCATGATTTTATTTGTTTCAGCGGCCACCTATACCATATTGATGCAACGTATGACTAAGTTGCAGCTGCAGAAGAAGGAATACGAATTATTGCAGAAAAAGGTGTTACAGGATGAATTAACCGGAGTTTATAACCGCCCGGCATTCTTTAAAAAGGCCAGAAAGATGATTGATAATACACAGGATGAGATGTGTATTGTTCTGGCGGACCTTACCAATTTTAAAGTGGTAAATGATTTGTATGGAATCCGTATGGGCGATAAGCTGTTGGTGCATATGGCTCAGGAGTTAACAAATAAATGCAAGGGCAGGGATATTTTAATCAGCCGCTTTAACAGTGACCATTTTTACATGTGTATGAGGATGTCGGATTTTGAGGGATTGAAATTCCCGAAACGTTACAAGACATTTTTAGAAGATATGGATATCACCGTAATATACGGAGTATTTCCGGTTGGTACCAATAAGGATGTTCCTCTTAATATTATGTGTGACAGGGCAAGTCTTGCGGCACACGATTCCAACAGAAGCCGGGGCGAATATATCCGTTTCTATTCGGAAGATGAGCGTAAGAAGCTGATTCGTGAGCAGGAAATTATAAATGACATGGAAAAGGCGTTGGAAGGACGTCAGTTCAGTGTATTTATCCAGCCAAAATACGACATTAAGGAAAATAAGATTATAGGCGGGGAAGCGTTGGTGCGCTGGTTCCATCCGCAAAAAGGAATGGTTTCACCGGGAGATTTTATTCCTGTATTTGAAAAGAACGGCTTTATTATTCCTCTTGATTATTATGTATGGGAGGAAACCTGCCGTCTGGTTTCTGAATTAAAGAAAAAAGGTTTTACCAACATTCCGATTTCCGTAAATGTATCGCGTGCTCATTTCTATGGTAAGGAATTACGTGACAAGCTGGAAGAATTGATTAAAAAATACGACCTCAGCATGGACGATATTGAATTGGAGATTACCGAAACCATTTGTGCAGAGGACCCGGATATCATTTACAAGAGAGTAAGAGAATTACAGGAGACCGGATTTAAGATAGCCATGGATGACTTTGGAAGCGGGTATTCTTCCCTTAATATGTTAAAGGAAATGCCTCTTGACATTATTAAGATGGACCTTAAGTTTTTGGATGGTGGGGATGATGAAGAAAAGAGCCGTACGATTTTAGGTACTCTGATTCATCTTGCCCAGAGCATGAAACTGTACGTTGTCATGGAAGGTGTAGAGACAGAAGACCAGGTTAAGTTTTTGCAGAGCATCGGAACGCCTTGTGCGCAGGGATATTTCTATTCCAGACCGGTGGATTGTGCTACCTATGAAGGTATGCTTGTAAAAGAGAGGGAAAGTTAAAGATGGATGCCCGGAGGCAGGAGGATATTTTCTTCTTGCCTCCGTGAAAAGAAAATGGTATGATGCAAAAAGATACGACTGACGGAGGACACGAAAGTGTTTGTGGAGTTTACCACATGGAGTATCCGATAATAAGCCGACCGTCTGGGCAGAGATTTTTGTAACGACTACAGAAGTTTGTGTTCAGATGGTCGTTTTTTATAGTTTTTAGCAAAGGAGAACATCATGGAAAAGAGAAACATTGCAACAGAACTTAGCAACAATACTTATCCGGGAAGAGGAATTATCATTGGAAAGAGTGCCGATGGTAAGAAAGCGGTTACTGCATACTTCATTATGGGAAGAAGTGAAAACAGCCGTAACCGTATTTTTATTGAAGATGGGGAAGGAATCCGCACACAGGCATTTGACCCATCCAAATTAACCGATCCATCCTTGATTATTTATGCTCCGGTACGGGTACTTGGTAACAAGACAATCGTAACAAACGGTGACCAGACAGATACTGCATATGACGGAATGGCAGAAGGAAAGAGCTTCGAGCAAAGCTTACGTGTGCGTCAGTACGAGCCGGACGGACCAAATTACACACCTAGAATTTCCGGTGTTTTACAGGTGGAAGACGGTGCTTTCCATTACGCGATGTCTATTTTAAAGAGCAATAACGGCGACCCGGAAGGAAACAACCGTTATACCTTTACCTATGAGAATCCAAAAGCAGGGGAAGGACGTTTTATTCATACTTACAACCAGGATGTTAATCCGTTACCAAGCTTTGAAGGAGAACCAAAGTGGATTGGAATCGAGGGAGATATCGATGAATTTACAAAGATGCTTTGGGAAAACCTGAATGAAGATAATAAGGTTTCTTTGTTTGTAAGATATATTGATATTGCTACAGGAGAATACGAAACAAGAATTGTAAACAAGAATCAGTAATGAGAATCATACCAGTGTGGTTTCATACATAAAATGGAGGATAAGATGAACGAATACGAATTAAAATACGGATGTAACCCCAACCAGAAACCGGCAAAGATTTATATGAATGACGGAAGTGACCTTCCGATTCAGGTATTAAACGGCAGACCGGGATATATTAACTTTTTAGACGCATTTAACGGCTGGCAGCTTGTTAAGGAATTAAAAGAAGCAACCGGACTTCCGGCTGCAACTTCATTTAAGCATGTATCTCCGGCAGGTGCAGCTGTAGGACTTCCTATGACGGATACTTTAAAGAAAATCTATTGGGTGGATGATTTGGGAGATCTTTCCCCGCTTGCCTGTGCATACGCAAGAGCAAGAGGCGCCGACAGAATGTCTTCTTTTGGTGATTTTATCGCGTTATCCGATGTGTGTGATGCTTCTACAGCAAGCATTATCAAAAGAGAAGTATCCGATGGTGTGATTGCACCGGGTTACACAGACGAAGCCCTTGAAATCTTAAAAGCTAAGAAAAAAGGCGGTTACAATGTAATCCGGATTGACCCGGATTATGTTCCGAATCCTATCGAACACAAAGAAGTATTTGGCGTAACCTTTGAACAGGGAAGAAATGAAATTGCAATCAATGATTCCTTGTTTGAAAACATCGTGACGAAGAATAAAGAGCTTCCTGAAAACGTAATTGTTGACATGAAGATTGCTCTTATTACATTAAAATATACACAGTCCAACTCTGTATGCTATGTTAAGGACGGTCAGGCCATCGGTATCGGTGCAGGACAGCAGTCCAGAGTTCATTGTACAAGACTTGCAGGAAGCAAGGCAGACAATTGGCTCCTTCGTCAGTGTCCAAAGGTTATGAATCTTCCGTTCCTTGATACCATCGGACGTGCAGACAGAGACAATGCCATTGACAATTACATCGGGGAAGAATACATGGATGTTCTTGCGGAAGGTGCATGGCAGAGAGTATTTAAGGAAAAACCTTCTGTATTTACAGCAGAGGAAAAGAGAGAATGGTTAAATCAGATGGACGGAGCAGTTCTTGGTTCCGATGCGTTCTTCCCATTCTCAGACAATGTGGAACGTGCTAAGAAGAGTGGTGTAAAATACATTGTTCAGCCGGGCGGTTCCATCAGAGATGATGCAGTAATTGAATGTTGTGATAAATATGATATGGTTATGGTATTTAACGGAGTGCGTTTGTTCCATCACTAAAAGCATGAGTATAGAAACATTCCGGTGAGCCGGAATGTTTCTGCTTTTTTAGGAAAAAGCTTTTGGGGGAGAGCTTTTTTGTATATAAGTAAGAGGGAATGCTATGAAAGAATATCGAAAACACGAACAGCATGGTGATAGTGTCAGTCAGGCAATTAGGCATACCACCATATATTATTTAAAACGGTTAGTATTCAGCGGACATATGATAACAGGGCTGTTACTATTGTTTCAGATAGGACTGCTTTTTTCCTTCTTTTTCTGGCTGGATAATTACACCAATATTTACTATGAAAGTACCATTCTTTGGGGAATTGCGGCAACGATTATCATTATGAACGGAGAAAGCAATCCGGCGTATAAAACCTCTTGGATTATCATTATTCTGTTGTTTCCGATAGCGGGAACCCTGTTGTATTTCTATATGCGCTACAACGTGGGTACGCTTGCCATCAAAAAAGTTGCCTTGGATATCGGGAAAGAAACCAGACGCTATTTGGCAACGGATGAACAGGTAAAAAGGGATATCCGTGAGGAGCACTCCGATTTGGAGAAGTTAGTCCATTATCTGGAAAAGAAGGGAAGTGCCGCTACCTATGAGAATTCTTCCATGAAATATTTCTCTTTGGGAGATTATGCATGGGATACGATTCTTACGCAGTTGGAAGCTGCAAAAGAGTTTATTTTTATTGAGTTCTTTATGGTGGAGGAAGGTGCGTTTTTTAACAGTGTGTTAGACGTGTTGGAGCGCAAGGCAAAAGAAGGCGTGGAAGTACGCTTTATGTACGACGATTTTGGTTGTGCAGCCCTTCTTCCGAGAAATTATACGGAGGAATTGGAGAAAAAAGGGATTCAGGCAAGATGCTTTGCTAAAATATATCCATTCCTTTCCACTCATTATAATAACAGGGATCACAGAAAAATTATTGTGATAGACGGAGAAACGGCATTTACAGGCGGAATTAACTTATGTGATGAGTATGTGAATGTTTATGAAAAGTATGGGCACTGGAAAGACAATGTAGTCATGGTAAAGGGAGAGGCGGTAAAAGGATTTACCCTCCTATTCATGCAGACTTGGAATTCCGTTCATTATAGACCGGGGATTGCGTATGAGAAGTATTTAAAAAGCCATCCTGTTTATGAAGAGCCCGGATATGTGGTCCCATACGGAGACGGTCCTTATCAGAATGAAAATGTGGCAGAGAATGTGTATCTGGATATTCTTGCCAATGCAATGGAGTATGTGTATATTATGACTCCGTATCTGATTTTGGATCACGAAATGGAAAATGCATTGGCACATGCAGCCAAAAGCGGAATTGATGTAAGGATTATTCTTCCTCATATTCCGGATAAGAAGACGGCATTTTATATTGCCAGAACATATTACCGTAAGCTTCTTGCAAGCGGTGTAAAAATATATGAATACGGACCGGGATTTATCCATAGCAAAACCTTTGTGTGTGATGATAAGGTGGCAACCGTAGGCACGGTAAACCTGGACTTCAGAAGCTTGTATCTTCATTATGAGTGTGGGTGTCTTTTTTATAAAAAAGATGGTATCATGGACATACGTAAGGATTTTGAGGATACGTTTGCAACATGTATCCCGGTAGACAGAGATTATTATGAATTAATTCCTCTGTGGCAGAGAGCGGCAGGCAGAGTTCTTAGGATTTTCGGACCGCTTTTATAGAGGAGAAAAGGAGACAGGAGAGATGAATAACAAACCGGTATTGGTTATTATGGCAGCAGGTATGGGAAGCCGTTACGGTGGATTAAAGCAGATTGACCCGGTGGATGAACAGGGCAATATTATTATGGATTTTAGTATTTATGATGCGGTAAGAGCCGGCTTTGAAAAAGTAGTTTTTATCATTAAGCATCAGATTGAAGAAGAGTTTAAAAAATCTATCGGTGAGCGTATTGCAAAATACGTGGAGGTAGAGTACGTATTTCAGGAGCTGGATAAGCTTCCGGAAGGGTTTACGGTACCGGAGGGAAGAGTAAAGCCTTTTGGAACCGGTCACGCCATTCTTTGTGCAAAGAATGCTATCAGCGGACCTTTTGCCGTAATTAATGCGGACGATTATTACGGAAGCCAGGCATTTAAGGAAATTTACCGTCAGTTGACAACCATTGCAGATGACGGGAAATACCGTTACGCGATGGTGGGATACGAGCTTCATAAGACCTTGACGGAAAATGGTCATGTGGCAAGGGGCGTTTGTGTTGTAGACGAAGATAATAAGCTGGTAAAAATTAACGAGCGTACCCGCATTGAAAAGCATGGAGAGAATGCTGAGTATACAGAAGACGGAGGAGAGACTTGGACGGTTCTTCCGAAGGATTCGTTGGTTTCCATGAATATGTGGGGATTTACAAACAGCATTATGACAGAATTGGAAGAGCGTTTTGTCACATTCTTAAAAGAAGAACTGCCGGCCAATACGGAAAAAGCGGAATACTTCCTTCCGTTTGTAGTGGATGAGTTATTACAGGAAGGAAAGGCTACGGTAGAAGTATTAAAGACACCGGATGTATGGCATGGCGTAACTTACAAAGAGGATAAACCTCAGGTTGTGGAAGCAATCGGCAAATTAAAGGCACAGGGCTTATATCCGGATGTGTTGTGGAAATAAATAAAAAAAATAACAGGCGGGCTTCGTTGGAGCACCGCTTGTTTTTATGGATGCAGAATCATGCTCCCGGTGCAAGAAGGTGTAAAAGATTGTGTTTGCATGGGAATAAATCCGCCCCTTGCCGTCAAAAATAGAACTATCTGAGTTAGATGGGTTTTTGACGAAAGGATGGATACGATGATTAAAATTGCCATGTTTGATACAAAACCATACGATAAATGCTGGTTTGAAAAAATGAATGAAAACCGGTATGAAATACATTTTTTCGAAAGCAAGCTGAATGAGGATACGGTTTCATTAACCAAAGGATATGATGTAGTCTGCGCATTTGTGAATGATGATATTAACGGAAATGTAGTAAGACAAATGGTGGAGAGAGGGGTTAAGCTATTGGCCATGCGATGTGCCGGATACAGTAATGTGGACATCAAAGAGGCAAAGGGGCATTTACCTATTGTGCGTGTGCCTGCGTATTCCCCATATGCCGTGGCTGAATTTGCCATGGGTATGCTTCTTACCATAAACCGGAAAATGCACAAGGCATATAACCGGACAAGAGAGTACAATTTTAACATTAACGGATTGACCGGGGTGGATTTGTACGGAAAAACAGTGGGTGTTATCGGTACGGGTAAAATTGGTCAGGTATTTATTGCAATTTGCCGTGGATTTGGAATGCGGGTTTTGGCGTATGATATTTATCCAAATGAATTTATGGGATATGAGTATGTCGATTTGGATACCCTTTTTCGGGAAAGTGATGTGATTTCCCTGCATTGTCCGTTGACGGATAAAACATGGCATATTATTGACGAAGACGCTATTTCCAAGATGAAACCGGATTGTTATATAGTCAATACTTCAAGGGGAGGATTGATTGACAGTAAAGCCTTGTTGGAAGCGTTACAGAAAAGAAGACTGGGCGGGGCAGCTTTGGATGTGTATGAAGAAGAGGCGGACTTTTTCTTTGAAGACCATTCAGAAAAAGGAATTACCGATGCCACTCTTGCGTTACTGTCTTCCATGCCTAATGTGTTGATTACCTCCCATCAGGCCTTTTTCACAGAGGAGGCATTGGAAAACATTGCCAGAGTTACATTGGAAAACATCAGTGATTTTTTTGCGGGGAAAAAATTGATGAACCAAGTGGAATACAATGTAAAATAAAGGTAGCTATTTTAGGATAAAAAATGTATTATAGTAAAGTACGATTAGATGAAATGGGGAATAGTATGAAAAGAATAGTATGTCCAAACTGTGGAGCTTCTATTTACGAAAATGAAGCAAAATGTCCTTTCTGCGGGTATATCAATATGCCGGGGGCAGAAGAAAAATTTATGCGGGATATGCATAAGACAGAAGAGCAGTTGAGTCAGATACCGGAGATTCAAAAAGCAGAATATAAAAAGCACATGTCCACAAGCGGTAAAATGATTTTGGTTACCATTCTCATTGCCATAGCAATCGTCTGTGTATTGGGCGGCGCCTATATGCTTTTTGAACATGTGATATATTCCTATGATGAGGAAGATGTAAAGGCACAGATGCTTTGGGAGAGAGAAAACTTTCCAATCTTGGATGAGATGTACGCAGCCGGTGATTACGACGGAATCATCCAGTTTGAGTATGATTTGTATGACGAAAATTGGGCAAATAAGACCGATTACACCATTTACGATTGGGAGCATTATTATTTTGTCAACGGATACCGCCGCTATCGGGATGTAGAAAATTACATAGATATATTGGATAAGGGACAGAAGCTAAGTGATTATCAGTCAGAAAGCATCGTGTATGAATGTATGTGGTTCCATTGCCGGGAGTATGATATTGATAATGAATTTATGCCGTATACGGATGAGGAAATTGCTATTCTGGATGGATATAGAGAGGTTACGGAAAAGTGTCTTTATGAGCGTTTGGGATTTACGGAAGAAGAAGTAGAGACATTGTACCGTTCCGCCCAAGGTGAGTATGGCGGGCTGGATATGCATGTGTGTTGGAAATACGGACGAAAGATAAAGAACCGATTCAAATAGAATCTGCTAAGTGCCGGATAAATTTTACGGAGGATGAATATGAAGTGTGAATATTGTGGTGCCAATTTAACCATTGATGATGAAGTGTGTTCCTTCTGTGGCTCGGCCAATCCTTTTGCCGTTAAGCACCGTAAGGAGATGCATCATTTTACAAGAGAATTTAATAAGACAAAATCTGCTGTTTTGCGGGAATCCAAGTATCAGACTAAGTGGGCGGTAAAGATTACGTTAATTGCAATCATGCTGGCAGCTAATCTATTGGTATGGTTTTCTATTGGAAATTCATACAATATTGAACAATTTGTGGTGTCATATAAAGTAAATGCCCAATATTCCACCCATAAGAAAGCAATGGATGAGTACGAAGCCAATAGGGAGTATATTGCTCTGAGTTACTATTATAATGAAAATCAGCTCTATTTTTCCGAACGGTTTAAAGAGTATCGGGCAGTAAGCGATGTATGCAGCCAGTATTCGTCCATTTACCGTAACTTAATGGGAATTGTAACGAAGGAAAGTGATGAATATTACAGCCATGAAAAACAGGTGGAATATATTTCGGACCAGTTGGATTATCTGTATCGGGCATCTGTAAAATCCACCTATGATGATGCAGAGAAATATGCACCGGTACATCAGGAATGCATGGATGATGTCGTTGCACAGGTTGAATTGTTAATTCAAACGTATCTTGGTGTTTCCGATGAGGATATTGCCGGATTTCGGGAAATGTCAAAGGCAAGACGTCAAATTGTGATGGAGGAGGGACTCAAGCTTTATGAATAATAAAATATATTATGAACGACCAAAGAACCTTCAAAACAAAACAAATCATACACCAAAGAGCGTAAATTACGTTAGAGACAACGGACCGTATATGAGCAGAGAAACACAGGAACAGCAGTATTATCAGCCTTCTTACAAGGCGCCTGTGTATGAAGAACATAGACCGGTGCTTGTGAAAAATACACCAATTAAAGAAGCAATTGCCAATCTTCTTTTGATTTTGCTTAGCATTGTTTTGGTGATTAGTCTGGGCGCGCTGATTAGTGAGCTGCGTATCGTAAACCGAAAATATACCCGTGAAGCCCAGGATTTCTGGCGTGCTATTGAATATGAAAATTATTCAGACATGGTAACCATGAAATGGAATAACGAGGCAATTGGAGTACATAAGAATGCGGAATTGAAGCAGTGCTATGCGGTGGCGGATTATTTTGAAGCAGCATCCCTATATAAAGCAGCTGCCTTTGAGAAGAATACAGAAGATATGCAGAAGTATGAAACCAGAATGAATGAGGCATACCGGCTGCTTGATGATGTTTCCTATGTAGCAGGAGAAATTGATGCGTACTTCGGGTTAGAGACAGCCAGGTAGCGGATAGTGAGATGAAAGGATTTTAATGGAAACAATTAGATTTGAAGAATCAGGACTTGATGAGAGAATTATCAGGGCCGTAAAAGAAATGGGCTTTGAGTCCATGTCACCAATACAACAGCAGGCGATTCCTGCTGTTTTAAACGGAAAAGATATTATTGGGCAGGCGCAGACAGGAACCGGAAAAACAGCAGCTTTCGGCATTCCGGTATTACAAATGGTGGACCCGGACGTAAAGGGAGTACAGTGTATTGTTCTTTGCCCGACAAGAGAGTTGGCAATTCAGGCAGCGGATGAGATTCGCAAATATGCAAAATATATGCATGGAATAAAAGTTCTGCCTATCTATGGCGGACAGGATATTAATCGGCAGATCCGTTCCCTTGCAGGCAATGTACAGATTGTTGTTGGTACTCCGGGAAGAGTAATGGACCATATGCGCCGGCATACTTTGAAATTGCGTAATATAAAGATAATGGTATTGGATGAAGCGGATGAAATGTTAAATATGGGATTCCGCGAGGATATCGAGACCATTTTACAGGGAGTAAACAAAGACCATCAGACGGTCTTGTTTTCTGCAACCATGCCTCAGGCGATTTTAGAGATTACATCACAATATCAGAAGGCGGATGCAACCCATATTCAGATACAGAAAAAGGAATTAACGGTTCCCTTGGTAAAGCAGTATTATTACGAAGTGAAACGGGAAAATAAAGAAGAGGTAGCGGCAAGACTTTTGGATTATTACAATCCAAGACAGACTCTGATTTTTTGTAACACCAAGAAGATGGTGGATGAACTTGCTGATAAATTGAAAGGAAGAGGATATTTTGCAGAAGGATTGCACGGCGATTTATCCCAGGCACAGCGTGATAAGGTTATGAATGGGTTCCGTAGCGGTACTACGGAAATTCTTATTGCAACCGATGTGGCAGCAAGAGGCATTGATGTGGATGATGTGGAAGCGGTTATTAATTACGATGTACCACAGGATATTGAATACTATGTACACCGCATCGGACGTACCGGCCGTGCAGGCCGAAGCGGACGTTCTTTTACCCTTGTAGTGGGAAGGGAAATTTATAAAATCCGTGAAATCGAAAACATCTGTAATACGAAGATTAGGGCAAGAAGGGTTCCTTCCGGAGCGGATGTTACAGCGGCTAAGTCGGATAAAATTTTGAACGAGATTTTGACTGTGTATAAGGAGCAGGATTTATCCAAGATGTTGTCCATCATTGAAGCAAAGCTGGACGATGAGGATTGTACGGCATTGGAATTGTGCGCCGCGTTCTTAAAGCAGCAGATGGGAGAAGAGGCAAAGGATATCCCTACAGAGGATTATTTTGCAGAGAGAAAGCGCATCAAGATGGAAGAGCGCCGTAACCGCAGAGAACGGGTGGAGCGTTACCGTAATGAGCGTGACGGATTCCGTGGCAGAAATAGCTCTGCGGAAGGCCGTGGCCGTCGGGATGAGAAAGCCGGACACAGAAAGGATGACCGTGGATTTAAGCCGGCTGCCAGAGATATCCGTCGTGACGGAAGCTTGAGCGGTAAGAAAATCAAGACGCTTCCGGCTAAAAGAGATAAGAAACCGGAAAACAAGATTTCCATTAAAGAGTATTCCAAGAGATTTAAAATATAGGTAATAATATGCAGAAGACAACTATATGCCCTCACGCTAAAAAGTGTGGGGGCTGTGATTATCAGGGCGTTCCATACGAAAAGCAGTTAACTGAAAAGCAAAAGGAAATGCAAAAGCTGCTTGGTGGATTTGCGAAGGTATCTCCAATTATCGGAATGGAAAAGCCTTTGTATTACAGAAATAAGGTTCATGCGGTATTTGACCGTGACAGAAAAGGAAATATCATTTCCGGCGTTTATGAGAAGAATTCCCATAGAGTAGTGAATGTAGATTCCTGTATGATTGAGAATCAGAAAGCAGATGAAATTATCAGGACCATCCGTAAGCTAATCAAGGACTTTAAAATGAAGGTCTATGATGAGGATACGGGGTATGGTCTGTTTCGTCATGTCTTGATTCGTACCGGGCATGTAAGCGGACAGGTGCTTGTGGTATTGGTACTTGCTTCGCCGATTTTACCGGCTAAGAATAATTTCATCAAGGCATTACGCACAGCACATCCTGAGATTACATCTATTGTACTTAATGTGAATGACAGAAAGATCAGTATGGTACTGGGAGAGCGTGAAATTGTGCTTTATGGAAAGGGCTATATTGAAGACACTCTTTGTGGTCTGACGTATCGGATTTCCCCGAAATCTTTTTATCAGGTAAATCCAATCCAGACAGAGAAGCTGTATCAGACTGCCGTTGATTTTGCACAGCTTACGGGAAAAGAAGTGGTTCTGGATGCGTATTGCGGTATCGGAACTATTGGTATGACTGCGGCTTCAAAGGCGAAAGAAGTTATTGGCGTGGAGCTTAATAAGGATGCCGTAAAGGATGCTATTGCCAATGCTAAAATCAACGGAATCAAAAATGTGCGTTTCTATAATAAGGATGCAAGTGATTTTATTGTGGACATGGCAGAGCAGAAAGCAAAATGCGATGTCATTTTTATGGACCCGCCAAGAAGCGGTTCTACAGAGAAATTTATGGACTGTGTAGCAATGCTTTCACCAAAGCGGGTAGTATATGTATCCTGTGACCCACAGACTTTAGCCAGAGACTTGAAATATATGACTAAGAAGGGATATCGGGTGGAAAAAATTCAACCGGTAGAGATGTTTTGTTTCACAAAACATACCGAAAATGTGGTCCTATTGCAAAGAAAGGATTCGGTCCGGTAAATGATGTAAAGGGCAAAACAAAGTAAAATAGGGATAAAGGGGAGTACAAATGGAACGAGAAGATAACAATATTGCAGAAGAGTTTGAGGCAGAAGAGTTTGAAGTAGAAGAGCCGGAAGAATTGGAAGAATTTGAAGAGTTCGAAGAACTGGAAGAGGAAGAAACAGAAACTTGGATGGCTATTTTGCTTACAATCGGAGCAATTGTGGTACTTGCGGTAGCGATTGGTATTATTTTTGTTTTTGCAAAGAAAGATTCGGATAAGGAGAACGAATCAGCCGGCTTACCGGAAACTGTAATTGAGGTTTTGACAGAAGAAACGGATACAGATGATGGGGAAGCAGAAACGACTGTGGCAGAAACTTCTCTTACAATACCGGAAGAAGAAACAGAGGTGGCTGTAACAGAGGAGTATATATCCGAAGAAGAAAGCCTGACAGAACCGGAGACAACGGTTGAAGGAGCAATTCTTACAGAGGACGCGGTAGTGTCTGGGGAAGATGCTTTTATGGATTTTTCCGACATTGCGGATACGGTTACAGCAAAGGATGTTACGAATCTTCGTCTGTCTCCAAGCACCCTGGATGATGAAAATATTATCTCCCAGCTTAAGAATGGAGAAAACGCAGAAAGAACCGGAATCAATGAAGCAATGGGATGGTCCCGTTTAATTTATAACGGACAGACCGTTTATGCAGTCAGCAACTTCTTAACCACCGATTTGGAATATAAGACTCCGGTGGTAGCAGGAGATGTGAACCGGGTAACAACTTTGGATGGCAGAATTATTATTTTTACTGATTGCAATGACTATATAACGCCAAAAGAATATGTGAATCTTCGTGTGGAACCGAGTACATCGGAAGGTGAGACAACTGTAAGATGTCAGATTAGTAATGGTGACAAGGTACACCGTACCGGTTACAGTCCGGATTCGGGTTGGTCACGAGTAGAGTATAATGGTGAGATTCTATATGTGGTCAGCAGTATGGTTTATGTGACAGAGGGATAAGGAGAGGATGGAATGGCACCACTGGTAAGTATCATTGTACCGGTTTACAATGCAGAAAAGAATATTGGAAGATGTATCGAGAGTGTGCTGGGACAGACATATAAGGATTTTGAATTGGTTCTTATGGATGACGGCAGTGCGGATGATTCGGGAAAAATCTGCGACGAGTATGCGGCAAGAGATGCACGTATCCGCGTGGTACATAAAGATAATTCGGGAGTGTCGGATACCCGCAATCAGGGGATTGAGCTGGCAAGAGGAGAGTATGTACAGTTTATTGACAGTGATGACTGGATTACCCCGGATGCGACAGGGCATTTTGTGCGTATGGCGCAGGAATATAACTGTGACATGGTAATTGCTGATTTTTACAGGGTTATCGGTGAACGCGTTTCTCCGAAAGGAGCCATTGAAAAGGAAGGATTACTTTCCCGAGATGAGTATGCTACCCATATGATGCAGAAGCCGGCGGATTTTTACTATGGTGTGCTTTGGAATAAGTTTTTTAAACGTTCTCTTATCGAGGAGCATGGAATAAAAATGGACAGCTCCATAAGCTGGTGCGAGGACTTTATTTTTAATCTGGAGTATATCCGCAACATTCGTTCCGTTTATGTAATGAAGGTACCGGTATACTATTATGTGAAGACAAAAGGTTCTTTGGTTTCCCAAGGAATGAGTATTAAGAAGACAATTCAGATGAAGCGGACGGTTTTTGCATACTATAATGATTTTTACAAGGAAGTCTTTGAAGAAGAGGATTATGAAAAAAGAAGGGGACAGATATACCGTTTCTTAATCGATGCCGCAGGTGATGGAGATGCTGCGTTGCCGATTCTTCCGGGAAATTTCAAATTGGGTGCGGAGCGGATTAGTGTCAGCGAAGCGGCAAAAATCGGCGAGGGATTTTTGTTTGAAAATTATCGTGACAGACGTTTGCGGGAACGAATGCTTGAGGTGGCAGCCATAAAGAATGAACTGACCATTGCAGATATTAAAGTATTGTATTTCCTTAGTCATTCCCATAAAAGCTGTCCGTTAAAGGAGATGGCATCTATTTTAAGCATTTCCAGAGGGGAGCTTAGTCTGGCTATCCAGAAGCTTTTGGCAAGGGAACTGATTGAGGCAAAAGAAAAGGAGAAAAAAGGTAAGCACCGTAAGGAAAAAGAGAAAGAAACAGAGAGAAAGAAGAGGCTGAGCTCGTGGGATTATGTGGTCACACAGTCGGCAGAATCTGTTTTGAATGAAATATTATATGCTCTGGATGATTATGAGGATATTCAGTACGAAGGCTTTACGGAAGAAGAGATTGCTGTTTATGAAAGATTAAGGGAGAAACGTAACCGTAATATTGCAGATGCACTTTAAGGGAAAGAAGAGTTTGATAAGTGGTGCTGATGTGGTAGAATGGTTAGGATAAATATATATAAAACGAGGGGAATGAATTATGTTTAAGCAACTAAAGAAAAAGAGTGTAACAAAGAATTTACCTGTGGCTATTGTGTTAATACTGCTTGGTTTGTTTGTTTTGGTGTTAGAATGGGGAGATTTGCAGTCCCTTATTCGGGGACCAATTGCCTTTGAGACTATTCTGCCGGATGAATTCCAACCGCGTATGGTAGTAGAAGCAAATATTGATGCCAATTTTGGATGTTTTGCAGAAGAATATGAGGAAAATACTCAGACTCATGAAACAAAAACGGAGTATTTATACTATGTAATCTGGACCGGTGATGAATACGCAGAGGATTGGCGTTACATGGGAATTAAGGTGCCGGCATCCGAATTGGATGCTATGGAAACCATGGCAGAGGATACCTATAATTATGGCTATTCGCAAAATGCTATTTCCTATGCCGGTTGTATTGATGAGATGACAGAGGAAGAATATGCGTATTTCAGACAGTATTTTCTGGAATCCGGATTTACGGACGAGGAGATTGAGGTCGGTACATTGCCATACTACATTAATGTAGATGTGTTGGTTGGCGGTTCGGCAGTATTTACCTATTTCCTGATTGCTGTGGGAGCAGCTATGGTTCTTGGCGGAATTTTTCTGTTGGTAATGGCTTCTAAGAAAAGTGAGGCTTCTTTGAAAAAGGATTTATCAGGAACGGATTACTCGGAAGAAGAAGCGGCACAGGATTATGCGGAAGCACAGTCTTTTGGAAAAAAGGGTGAGGTACGTATTGGCAGAAAGTTAATGTTCTATATACAGGAAAAGAAAGGACATATGGTTGCTAATAAAGATGTTGTATGGGCGTATATTCGCGAAATACGGAAGGATGGTGCCTTTGCAAATGGCAAGTCCTATGAAATCGTCATGTATACCACCAAAAAGAAGATTATACATATGGAAGTGGGCGGAAGAACCGCGGGAGAAGAAATACTTCAGTACATAAATGAAAGAATGCCGTGGATTGTAACCGGATATAATGAAGAGTTAAACAGAATGTATTTCTCAGATTATACAGGATTTTTACAGATCAAATACGAACAGGAAAATCAAAACTTCTATACTATGTAATGAAAATGAGAGGTTACTATGAAGAAAAACAAGGTTATTTCAGCGGGACATGTGTGTATTGACATTGCACCTATTTTTGAAACAGGTAAGGTGAGGGATGTAAGTAAGATTTTATCGCCGGGTAAGCTGACAGAGGTAGGGGCCGCAGATATCCATACGGGAGGTTCGGTTGCAAACACGGGACTTGCCATGAAAATCCTGGGTGCAGATGTATCCCTTATGGGTAAAGTAGGGGACGATGAATTTGGCCGTATGGTACTTGGAATTTTGGATAGATATGGTGCTTCCGAGGGGATGATTATTGATAAAGATTCCTCGACTTCTTATACGGTGGTTCTGGTAATACCGGGTGTGGACCGTATGTTTTTACATAATCCGGGAGCAAATAATACATTTACCAAGTATGACCTTGATTTTGACAAGATTGAAGAGGCCTGCCTGTTTCACTTTGGTTATCCGACTATTATGGAGAGCATGTATGCAGATGACGGCCGCGAATTAACGAGGATGTTTAAAGCTGTAAAAGAAACCGGCTGTATGACATCTCTTGATATGTCTTCTGTGGATGAGAATTCCAAAGCAGGAAAAGCGGATTGGAGAACGATTTTAGAAAATACCCTTCCGTATGTGGATTTCTTTTTACCAAGTGTAGAGGAAATCTGTTATATGTTGGATAAGGACAAATACCGGGAACTTCAGGTCCGTGCAAACGGTGGGGACATTACTTCGGTGTTGTCCATAGAAGAAGATGTGATTCCTTTGGCGGAAGAGATTCTTGCCATGGGTTGCAAATTTGCCATGATAAAATGCGGGGCAGCCGGATTTTATTATCAGACAAAGGATGCAGCGGCTTTTGCCAAGTTGGAGGAGAGCAGCGGAATTGATTTTTCCTCTTTTGCAGGAAAAGCAGGATTTGAAAAGAGTTACGTTCCGAGAGAAGTAGTATCCGGTACAGGGGCAGGCGATACTACAATCGGTGCTTTTTTAACGGCTATGGTAAAGGGATATCCTATGGAGCGTTGTTTGCAGCTTGCAGCGGCAACCGGTGCCTGTTGCGTGGAAGCAATGGATTCGTTAAGTGGCCTAAAGTCTTTTGAAGAATTGATTGCAAAGATTGATGCGGGATGGAAAAAGAACGAATAGATGGTGATTCCATATTCGTTGTGAACCATTTTTTGAAACATAAGAAGATAAAAAGGAACAGGAGGATATCATCTTGGCATTTAGTGTAAACAGTACATTTCTATATGGAATAGCAGTGATTGTTATTTTATTTGTATTGGCGCAGTCTGCTTTTTTCCTGATTCGTGCCTACAAACGTGGTGTGGAAATGGGAATCGGTAAGGAGAAATTGAAAAAGACCATTGTGTCAACATCGGTATTTACCATTGCTCCGGCGATTTCCATATTGATTGGAATTATTACGTTATCTAAATTTTTGGGTATCCCGCTTCCGTGGATTCGCATGAGCGTTATCGGAGCTTTAACTTATGAACTTCCGGCAGCCACTTCTACAGCCAATGCACTTGGGATTTCCTTAGCAGAAACAATTACGGATCCCCGGGTGTATACGGCAATTGCATGGGTTATGACCTTGGGAATTATGCCGAGTATTATTCTGCCGCCGATTCTGATGAAAAAGATTCAGGGCGGTATGATAAAAATGAAAAACAAGGACAGCAAATGGGGTGACCTGTTTATGACCTCCATGTTTTTAGGAATGATTTCTGCATTTTTAGGAATGGTATTTGCTGACGTAAGAGGCGGAATTACCGGATGGATACCGGTATTTGTGTTATTGGTGTCAGCACTTGTTATGGCTGTATGCGGACTCCTGATTAAAAAATGTAACTGGAAATGGCTGGAAACCTATGCGCTTGCCATTAGTATGGTAGCAGCTATGATTTTTGCGGTGATTATTACACCGGTATTGTCATAGAAAGGAGTTATGCATATGTCTGATTACATGAAGAGAACTGATTTATATGGAAAAATATGGATATGGAGTGCAGTGGTGGTAGTGTTGTTTGTGCCGATTGCTGTATGTCTGTATTATAATGCATGGCCTCAGGGAACTGCCGTATTAAAAGGTTTGTTGGGAGTTGCTCCGATTTATTGGACGGTAGGTGTGATTGAAGTAATTACATATACCCCAATGTTGGGAACCGGAGGAACGTATCTTGCTTTTGTTACCGGTAATTTGACCAGTTTGAAGGCACCAAGTGCGTTAAGTGCCATGGAGAATGCAGAGGTTAAGCCGGGTTCCGAAGAAGGAGAAGTGATATCGACGATAGCAATTGCGACCTGTTCCATTGTTACCACATTGGTGCTGGTTGTGGGAGTTTGTGCCCTTACGGTAATTGCCCCAATTTTGGATTCTCCGGTATTGGTACCGGCATTTGATAATATTCTTCCGGCATTGTTTGGCGGACTTGCCATTGTATACGTAAGTAAAAATTGGAAGCTTGCCATGGCACCCCTTATTTTTATGGTGGCGTTATTCTTAGCGGTTCCGTCCTTGGCTTCCTCCGTTGGCGTATTGGTTCCTGTGGGGGTATTAATTGCGCTTGGAGCTGCAAGAGTGATGTATAACAAAAACTGGGTGTAATCAGCAGGCATACATTTGTCTGATAGAACTATACAAAAGAAGAAATAAGAATCAGAGGCATTTATGGGCGTAGTGGAAATTGTTTTAGCAGTAATACTGATAGTGACAGGAGTTGTTTTGGTACGGACATTTGGATTTAAACCAAATGAACCCGATGTGGTAGACACCAAGCCGGTTACGGTCAATGAAGAAAAGATTATAGCGGATATGGTGGATATGATCCGTTGCAAAACCATATCCAATAGAGATGATGCTCTGGTGGATTGGACGGAGTTTACTAAATTCCAAGAACTGCTGAAAGAACGTTTTCCTATGGTACATAAACAGTGCCGTTTAGAAAAAATCGGAAAGAGTGGACTTCTGTATTACCTGCAGGGAATGGCAAGTGATAAGCCGTCGGTTTGTATGGCTCACTATGATGTGGTTCCGGTAGATGAGAATGGATGGGATAAGCCTGCTTTTGAAGGAATTATTGAAGATAATGTGATATGGGGACGGGGAACCCTAGACACCAAAGGAACCTTGTGTGGTGTAATGGAAGCATTGGAACGGCTTTTGGAAAGCGGATATGTTCCGGCTCAGGATTTGTATTTATCGTTTTCCGGAGAAGAAGAGATTGATGGTAATTCCTGCGCCGATATTGTTAGTTATTTGGAAGCAAAAGGAATTAAGCCTGCCATTGTGTTGGATGAAGGTGGTGCTGTTGTAGAAAATGTATTCCCGGGAGTAAAGGGCGGTTGTGCCCTTGTTGGCATTGGTGAAAAAGGCAGTGTGAATCTGGACTTTTCTTTGGATTCCCAGGGAGGACATGCTTCCACACCGCCGGTACATACCATCTTAGGACAGCTAAGTGATGCTGTTTGCAAGATTGAAAAGCATCCATTCCCATGGCAGATGACAAAACCTACAAAGGAAATGTTTGATACTTTGGGTAGACATTCTACTTTTGTATTCCGTATGATTTTTGCTAATCTATGGTTGTTTTCACCGTTGCTTGATTTGGTATGTAAAGTAACAGGCGGAGAGTTGAATGCCTTGACCCATACGACAGTAGCAGTAACCAGAATGGAAGGAAGTAAGGCATACAATGTGTTACCTCCGAAAGCAAGCTTTGGTATCAATATGCGTTTGCTTGGCGATGATACCATTGAAACAGCCATTGCACGTTTTAAGAAGATTATTAAGAACGATAAGATTACCATTACCTGTGTAAATGGTATGAATCCGTCTCCTTATTCCGATACATCCTGTGAGGAGTGGAGCCGTCTGAAGAAAGTAATTATGCAGACATGGCCGGAGGTAATCGTATCGCCGTATCTTATGATGGCTTGCAGTGATTCCAGACATTATTGCAGAATCAGCGACAGAGTGTATCGTTTTTCTGCAATGCGCTTATCAAAAGAAGAACGTGCCATGATTCATGGAAATAATGAACGGATTCCGGTTGAAACATTGTTAAAGACAGTGGAATTCTATGTGAGATTGTTGAAGGTGTTGTAAGCGCTTGCCCATATGGGAGCAGATGCTTGCAAGTGGAAAGTGAGCAATATTCGGGATGACAGATTTGATTTTGGCAAAAGAACAGCTCATGAGCGGAGCTTATACCTGTGTAATCCGAAAGGATGATATGGTATACACCAGCTTAGAACGGGGAGTCAAACCCCTTCTTAACTGGCTGGATTCTGATATTGATTTCAGTGGATATTCTGCAGCGGATAAGGTAGTGGGTAAGGCTGCAGCCATGCTGTATGTATTGCTTGGCGTACGCAATGTGCATGCCATTGTAATTAGTGTAAAGGCTAAGGAAGTATTAGAGCGGCATGGTATTGGTGTTACCTATGATTCTTTAGTGGAGCGGATTCATAACCGTACCAACACCGGTTTCTGCCCGATGGAAGAAGCGGTCTGGGAGATTGAGGATTTGCAGGAAGCATTGCGGGCGGTACGGAATACAGTGGCAGCATTAGCCGCTCATTAAGTGAGATATGCATGTACACAAGTTCAATGGTAAGTGTTTTGATAATGTGGAGTCATGAATTTTAGGCGCCATTCATAGATTTGATGATTTATACGGATAAATTGTATCTTTGTTACATTTATCCGTATTTTTAAGTGGGTTAAAAAAGGTGTAGTTTTGGGAAAATTCATAAAAACGGATATACGTATCATATTTGATTCTTATCTGTATTTTTGAATGGGAATTTTGGTATGAGAATGATTGGATGAAAAAAAGCATGATAAAAATACAGATAATATAGACAAAAGGCTTGCTTATCCGTAAAAAAAGAAAATTAGAAAAATGGTGAAGAAAATAGTTGGTTAGAATTACAGATAAAAACAACATAAGCTAAAAGGTATCCGTATTTTTGTTGAGTTTGGAAAATGGGCATAATTTAACAGTGGGATAATACAAAATATAATAGGTTGACATGATTGGTCGAATGGATTAGACTTAAGAAAAAACAGAAAGTCTATTCTATTCGACCTATTGTTTGTGAAAAATAATATTAGAATAATAGGAATTGATTACGTTTACGAAGATACTAGTCAGAGAAGGGAGAAAACTATGTCATCACCGAAAGTATTTGAGAGTGAATATCGTTTTTGTTTGATATTGTGGGAGCATGAACCGGTAAAGAGCACAGAATTAGTAAAACTGTGCGAACAGGAATTAGGCTGGAAAAAAGCAACTACATATACAGTGATTAAAAGGTTAAGTGAACGTGGTGTGGTGAAGAGCGAAGATGCTGTGGTGACTTCTTTGGTATCGAAGCAAGAAGTACAGAGAGCAGAGATGGAAGAGATGGTAGAGAAAACTTTTGAAGGTTCGTTGCCGGCTTTTGTTGCAGCATTTGCCAATCATGCGAGACTGAAAGAGGAAGATGCAAAGAAACTGATGCAGATGATAGAAGGATTTCAAGTTGAGGAATAGGTTATGACAAATATATTTATAGATCTATGCAATCGTAGTATTCAAGCCGGATATTTAATCATTGCTATTATACTGTTAAGAATTGCTTGGAAACGAGCCCCTAAATTGCTATATCGCTATTTATGGTGTCTGGTAGGACTTCGCCTTACATTACCGTTTACATTGGAAACAGTGTTTAGTTTGATTCCAAAGAAGTCAGTGATAAAGCCGGAGATTCTGTATTCGCAGAACCCATCAGTAGACACGGGGATTGAGATAATAAATCCGGCTGTAAATGTAGTCATTGCACAGAATTTTACACCGGATGTTACGGCAAGTGTGAATCCATTGCAAATTGTGATGGTGGTTTGTGCGTGGGTTTGGTTTATAGGGCTTGTAGTGTTGCTTTTATACAGTGTGATTAGTTATATCCGATTGCATTACAGAATGCGTGATGCGGTACTGCTTACAGAGAATATTTATCAGAGTGAGAAGGTGAATTCACCTTTTGTATTCGGATTCATAAAGCCACGCATATATCTGTCTTATTCTTTAGAAGAGGAAAATCGGGCATATGTAATTGCCCATGAAAAAATGCACATTGAAAGAAAGGATTATCTGTTAAAACCAATAGCATTCCTAATTTTGGCAGTGTATTGGTTTAATCCCCTTGTTTGGATAGCATACTATCTGTTTTGTAAGGACGTGGAACTTTGTTGTGATGAGTGGGTAATCTGGAATTTGCCCGTTGAGGAAAAGAAAGCCTACGCAAAGGCACTTGTAATGTGCAGTACAGATAGGAAACTTGGTTATATCAGTCCACTTGCATTTGGAGAAAATGCGGTGAAAGAAAGAATTAAGAATATTTTGCATTATAAAAATCCAACCTTATGGGGATTTGTGGGAATTTGTGTGGTCGTGTTGGTTGCAGTTATTTGTTTTATGACAAATCCTCGTGAAGAGAACGAAAATAATGTAATGTCAGACGATGGAACTATGATGGGGGATGTTACACCTGAAGGGTCACAGGAAGATAAATTAAACGAATCAGAAGGTCATAATAACAGTAGCAAATCCACAGATTCCAGCCTTATTAACCTAACAGTGCCGGTTTTATTAAAAGAACCACCAATGCTTGGATTTAGTGACATGCTTTCCAGTCAGATGAATCAATTTGTGATTTCCCATAATGGTGCGGATTGGATCTATATCGATGCGCCTCTAACTGACGAGGGTGTATATGATTTGGTAAACGGAAACGAAGTGGGGATGGCATCAACGGGACTATATCCTACAGTGGCGGCAAAGACAGTGGAATGGTTGAAATTGCAGGAATATCAGGGAGTGGATTCTTGGCTGTACCGACTGACAAGTAATGTGTTACCGGATGAAGTGGTTGTAAGAGAATATTCGTTGTATGAACTGGGAGATGAATATGCAGAAGTTCGTTCTGAAAAAAGATACACAAAGGACAATCTGCTGATAGAATTAATTCCTGCCCGGATATATGAGATTACTGCAATTTGGGACAAATCACATTATGAGGAATGTGGTTATTATGGAGAAGCAAGATATATTCTTGTGACGGATACCGAGCTTGGAACGTATGATGAGATAAGACAATATCAAAGTCAGATGATGAATACCGTTAAAATATATGCACATATTAAGGAAATCTATGGAAATAAAATATTGATATCTTCTGATACGGATGAGTTTCCGGGAGCATTTGAGGTGATAATTCCGGAGGAGGTATGCAACATGGAAGATCTGCAAGGTGGTCAGGATATATTGATAAGAATGTATGATACAGGAATGGTGAATGAAAATGGTCGTATTCCTGTATATCAGGCAACGGAATTAAGGATTCATGTTGTAGAAGAACCGGAAGATATTTTACTAGACGATATTGTAAATAGTGAATACGAGGTAAATAATTTGGATGGGGTTACTCTCCAAATGGAAAAATACAATAGTAGTGGTGGAGATGTGGAAATAAGAAATACCACAGATAAAGATATTCGATTCGGAGAATGGTTTGAACTACAAGTACAGGTCAATGATAGGTGGTTTGCTCTACCATATCGAATTGATAATGCAGCGTTTTATGAGGTGGCCTATGGGGCACCAAAAGATGAAACTATTATTCATGAGGTGGATTGGTCTTGGCTGTATGGTGAACTGCCAAAAGGAACTTATCGAATTGTGAAAGATGTCATGGACTTTCGGGGAACGGGGGATTATACTAAGTACTATCTGGCAGATGAATTTAGCATAAAATAGAAAGCCGGATAAATTAATGAATGGAGTAACAAAAGATGATTACAAATAAAACAGAACGTCTGGTAGTGGCGGCATTATGTCTGGCATTGGGAATAATTATTCCTCAGGCGTTCCATGTAATACCGGTAGCGAATACGGGAGGAGTTTTTCTGCCGATGCACATTCCGGTAATACTGTGCGGATATTTTGCGGGAGGAATGTATGGTGCCCTGGTAGGCATTATGTGTCCGGTGTTAAGCTTTTTATTTACGGGGATGCCAAATGCGGCAAGATTGCCTTTTATGATTTGTGAGCTTGCGGTATATGGTTTGGCGGCAGGACTTGCATATAAGTTCTTTGAAAGAATGAATAAGACTATACGAGTTTATGTAACGCTTATTATTACCATGTTATGCGGAAGAATTGCTTACTTTTTCGGTATTGTTGTAGCAGTATACATATTAGGAATGAAGGAATTATCAGTTGGTGCAGTAATTAGTGCAGTTGTACTGGGAGTTCCGGGAATAATTATTCAGCTTATTTTGATTCCTGCCATTGTATTTGCAGTAGATAGAATGTTAAAGAATAAATAAAAGTAACGAATACAGCATTGCTAAATTGAAACAGCGATGCTGTATTTTAGTGTTTTCTGTTGGTAAAACAAGTGATATAATGATTTTTTGTAAAAAAAAGCAAGGGAAGAGTAGTATGTTTAAAATTAAAAAATTATTTGAACCAATTGATATGACAGAGGGAACACCATGGAAAAGTATTGTTATGTTTTCCATTCCTCTTTTAATCGGGAATATTGCCCAACAGCTGTACAATACGGTGGACAGCATTGTGGTAGGACATTACGTGGGTGACAATGCACTTGCAGCAGTAGGAAGTGCAGGACCTCTTTTTAATATGTTACTGGTATTGTTTGTGGGAATATCAGCCGGTGTAGGGATTATGGTATCCCAGTATTTTGGGGCAAAAGACAGGGAGGAACTGTCTTATACCATCGGAACCAGTCTGATTCTGACAGTATTAGCTTCGTTGTTGATTATGATTGCGGTTCCCCCAATTACCAAAGATTTGTTACGGCTTTTAAATACACCGGATTCGATTCTGAATGATTGTACCTCTTATTTGGTAATTTTAATGTATGGGGCACTTGGGCTTGCATTTTATAATATTCTGAGCGGAATTTTACGTGGAATGGGAGACTCCTTTTCAGCGTTGTATTATTTGCTCATTGCGACCGTATTAAATATTGTGTTGGATGTTTTATTTGTTGCAAAATTCAACATGGGCGTATCGGGAGTGGCACTTGCAACAGCCATTGCACAGGGAGTATCCTCCATTATGTGCCTGTGGAAGTTAATGCATATGAAAGAATTCTTTGACTTGGGAAGAAACGAGCTGAAGCTGTCTAAGCGTCATGTGAAGCAGATTATTCAGTTGGGAATTCCGTCCGGGTTGACCCAGGCGATTTTCTCATCTGCAATGATAGTGGTGCAGTCCCTTACCAACAGCTTTGGGGAAATGTTTATTGCAGCCAATGTTATTGTTATGCGAGTAGACGGATTTGCCATGATGCCAAACTTCTCATTCGGTATGGCCATGACTACTTATGCCGGACAGAACGTAGGTGCCAAGAAGATGGACAGAGTAATCAAAGGGGCAAAGCAGGGTACCTTAATAGCGGTTGGTTGTTCCACTGTGATTACAGGCGTGATTTTGCTCTTTGGTAAGCATTTGATGGCTGTATTTACCAAGACAAGTGAATTGGTTGATATGAGTATGTATATGATGAGTATTCTGGCGGTTGGCTATATTGCCATGGCGGTTACCCAGAGCTTGTCAGGTGTTATGAGAGGTGCCGGAGATACGGTGACTCCGATGTGGATTTCTTTAATTAATACGGTTGTTATCCGTGTACCTTTAGCATACGGTATTTCCTATGCAACCAGAAGTCCTGAGCTTCCATACGGAAGGAGTGAGTGTATTCAGGTATCCCTGCTTGTTACCTGGATATTGGGAGCATGCATTACAGCCTTCTTTTATAAGAGGGGCAAATGGAAAACCAAGGGAATTATGGTAGAATAATTAAATTGAGTATATAGGGTAAATTGACTCCGAGGCTTAAGTGTCCCGGAGCTTTTTTATGCAAAACAATATTAATTTATCGAAAAACGATAAATTAATATTGCAAAACGATTTGAATAGTAGTATAGTATGGTCATAAGATAAGAGTAGGAAAGTCATAGCCTATTCGTACATGCAAAAGAATGTGTAAAAAAACAGAAAGGGAACGGGTATGAAAGAGGAAAATGTAATCCGGTTAACCAAGTTTTTACTTGATTTTATGTATTTTGCGGGAATGGTTGTAACGGTAAGCTTACCTTGGAGCGTGAAGTGGATAGGGACCACGTTTAACTATCAGCCTTTTAAAGAGAATTATCACGAAGTGGTGCTGATTTATATAGTGCTTGGCTGTCTGGCGGTACTGATTATAGGAGAGCTGCGCAAGATGTTCCGGACGGTGCTTGCCAACGATTCCTTTGTTATGGGAAATGTAGTAAGTTTGCAGAGGATGGGAACCTATAGTTTTCTGATTGCAGTCATTTGTTTTGTCAGAAGCGTGCTATATGTAACAATCGCCATGACAACTTTGATTCTGGTATTTGTGATTGCCGGACTATTCAGTAAGGTGCTGGCTTTTGTATTTAAGCAGGCCATTGAGTATAAAGAAGAAAATGACCTGACAATATAAGAGAGAAGCAAAAGAGGATGCAGATAAAAAGAGCAGTGATGTTACAGATGGGTATATAGGAGCAGAATAAGCGAGGATATATGGCAATTATAATTAATTTGGATGTAATGATGGCAAAGCGTAAGATAGGACTTACGGAGCTGGCGGGAGAAGTAGACATTACCCTGGCAAATTTGTCTATATTAAAAAATAACAAAGCAAAGGCCATCCGGTTGTCTACCCTGGATGCCATATGCAAAGCACTTCATTGTCAACCGGGAGATATCTTGGAATACACGGAAGATGAGACCGGCATAGAAATTGTGGCAGAAGAATAGAAGACAGAATGGCATAGAAGTGTCAGCAGAATAAAAAGAACATAGCACGCAGTGGCGTGTCATTATAAAAAGTAGTAAGAAAAAAGGGAGAATCAAATATGGAAAATACAAATGTAAGTCTGCCAAATCAGCAGGCCTTGTTAAGTGCACCTAAAAATCAGGAATTAAAGATTTATGTGGAACGTCCGGAGAGCATCCGCACGGAGAGTATTTGCAAAGAAAAAGCAAATGCGGAACAAATGAAAAAATCTGCGGAATGGTTTCAAACAATTGCTCCGGGAAGTTTGTTATACGCCATTTTTTATGCGGTATGCATGTACCGGAATACGGAGGGAATTACTTTCCCTTTTTGCGTAGGCGCTACCCTTTACTTTTTCTTGTATTATGCGAAAAAATTCTGTGTTACCGTGAAAAAATGCGACTTGTTTTTACTGACGGCAATGGTACTTCTGGGAGTGATAACCTGTACGACGGATTCAACGGTGCTGATTATTTTGAATAAGCTGGTAATAGCCGGTTCAATGGCTATCTGGCTTTTGGAATTGTTTTATGATGTGACGGGATGGAGCTTTGCATCTTTCATAAAGGCTGGTTGTTATGCTGTGTTTGGGGGAATCGGACATTTCATAACACCTTACATTGACGGAGTGTCATACCTGAAATTGCGAAAAGAAAGAACAGGGAAAGCACCGCTTGATGAAGCTAAGAAGCAAAAATACACAGCCATAGCCATTGGTGTCGGAATCAGTATCCCTATGCTTTTTGTGATTATTATGCTTTTATCCAGTGCGGATGTATTTTTTAAGGAATTTTTTGACCACTTGGCAGATACCTTGTTTTCATGGGAACTTCCGGAGCTCTTAAGAGAGCATTTCTTTGGTGTTACGGCAACAATCGTTATTATGTTTTCTCTGGCATACGGAATGATTCTTTACCTGTCAAATAAAAACGGAATCGAAGAAGTGGTAAAAACCCAAGAACAAAAGTGGAATGCCTACATAGCGATTACCTTTAGCAGTATTATCGGAGTGGTTTATGTCTTATTTGCAGGGATTCAGATATTGGGATTATTCATGGGGAAATTAGCATTACCGGATGGCTATACTTACGCAGGATATGCAAGAGAAGGCTTTTTTCAATTGGCGTTTGTTTGTTTCTTTAATATTTGTCTGGTACTGGTATGTATGGCATGCTTTGAAGAGAGTAAAGTGCTTAAGGGAATTATGCTTGTGCTTTGCGGATGTACTTATATTATGTTAGTATCCAGTGCTTATCGGATGGTGCTGTACATTAAGGTGTATCATTTGACATTCCTTAGAGTATTCGTATTATGGGCACTTGCGGTAATGGCAATTGCCATGGCCGGAATTGTGACACTTATTTTTATAAAAAGATTTCCGATATTCCGTTATCTGTTAATCAGCATTCTGGTTTTGTATGTGGGATTTGCGGCAGCACATCCGGATTATTGGATTGCTACTTATAATATCCGTAAGGCAGAAGCCGGGGAAGATGTAGATGAGTATCACCTATTGTTTAACCTTTCGTTGGATGCGGCGGTGCCTATTTTGACAAGCTATGAAGAGGAAATACTCAATCCGGAAAAGTATTTTAACGAATATACAGAAGTATGGGAGTTAACAAATACGGCGGTACGGTTACAGAATTACGTAGAGCGGATTGAAGAAGAGACAGAAACACTGCAGGGAAGAAAATTTAACATAAGCAAAGCGGTTGCCGCCTATATGAACGGGCAGTATGTGGGACAGAATGCAGATGAAACATAAAACAGGGTGTTTGCAATTCTTATAATTGTATTAACTTTGTCCCGGAATGGTTGATTAAAGAAATTGCCTATGCTAGAATTTGAAAAAACTTGAAAAGAGAAGGTAGATAGTATGGCAAATAAAGCAGAATTATTTGATGCAGTATGTGCATATATGAATGAACAGAAGTGGAGATATGAGCATAATGAGGAGAAGACTATGATCCGCAGTATAGTAAAGGTACAGTGCAAGCTGCAGACGGTCCGTATTCTCATTGCCTTTGGAGAAACAGAATTTGCAGTATTTGGGATTCCGAATATGACCGCAGACGAGAATACAAGAGATTCTGTTATGGAATATATTACAAAAATCAATTTAGGAATGCGTAACGGTAACTTTTTATTGAATCCGGCTAACGGAGAGGTACGTTACCGCACCTATGTGAATGCAAGAGGCATGAATGAAATTTCTAAGGAAGTTATTGCAGAAGCTATTTTGGTTCCGGCCATGATGCTTGACCGTTACGGCAATGGTCTGGCAGCCCTGATGATGGGCTATTCCAGTCCGGATGCAGAAATTGAAAACGCTCACAAACCATTGGGAAATCCTTCGTAAGAAGGGTTTCTTTTTTCGTATAAAAGGATTATAGGGAGGATGGATATTGCCTAAAAATGGGATTTCCTGCAAAAAATGGTTTGACTTACAAAGTATCCTCTGTTAATGTAGTAATGGAAACTATGTGTGGGATTATTAGAAAAGATAAAAGGCGTTTTTTAAAAACACAACAAGAGATAAGAAAAACGTATTGATTTGTCCATAGTTTTCATAAGGCAAAAAGAAATGAGGAACTATCATGAAATATGAACCGTTGGTAATTGGAAATCGAATCGCAAAGAAGCCTATTGTTCAGGGAGGCATGGGGGTAGGCGTCAGTCTTTCTTCCCTTGCAGGAGCGGTAGCAAAAGAGGGTGGAATTGGGATTATTTCCACTGCACAGATTGGATATAGGGAACCGGATTATGAGAAAAATCCACTGGAGGCGAATCTGCGCGCAACGGAATCGGAGATTAAAAAGGCAAAGGAATTGGCAGATGGCGGAATTATCGGCGTAAATATTATGTATGCCACAAGACATTATGAGAAATATGTGGAAGTAGCGTGTAAAGCAGGCGTGGATTTGATTATTACAGGTGCAGGACTTCCTGTAGAACTTCCACAGCTTGTAGAAGGATACGATGTCAAGATAGCTCCGATTGTATCCAGTGTAAAATCAGCGAATGTGATTTTAAAAATGTGGGACCGAAAATTTAACCGTACAGCGGATATGGTAGTCATTGAAGGACCAAAGGCCGGAGGTCATCTGGGATTTAAAGCAGAAGAAGTAGAATCCATCACATATGAAGAGTACAAAAAAGAGATTGCAAGCATTATGGAAGCAGTGGATGTTTACGGTGAAAAATATAACTGCCATATTCCTGTTGTTGTTGCCGGTGGAATCAGTGGCGCAAAAAAAGTGCGTGAAATGATGGAACTGGGAGCAGACGGTGTGCAGGTAGCTTCCCGTTTTGTTACTACATATGAGTGTGATGCTTCTCAGGAATTTAAGGATGCGTACCTGAATGCCAAAGAAGAAGACATTGTTATCGTAAAGAGCCCAGTGGGTATGCCGGGCCGTGCAATCAATAATACATTTATGCAGGAAACCAAAAGCGGAGCCAAACCGATAACCAAGTGTTATCAGTGTATCAAAGGTTGTCAGGCAAAAGATATTCCGTATTGCATTACAAAAGCCCTTGTAAATTCCGTTAGAGGGAATGTGGAGGAAGGACTTGTATTCTGTGGGGCAGATACATGGAAACAGGAGAAGATGCAGTCGGTAAGAGAAGTTATACAGGAATTGATGGGATAATAAAAAGGCAGGAGGAATTCTGCCTTTTTGCATATAAAAATTTAGCAGAATCAAAGATTTTTGATGGATTAATATGCAATTTTGTGGTACTTTATATCTAGGATAAGATTTTAGGAGGTTACTATGGAATACAACAAAGAGTACTTTAGTGCGAGTGCAAACAAAAAGGCCATGGGAATGTGGCTTGCTTTGGGAATTATTCTTTCAGGTGCATATTCTATTGAGATTATTAAGGGTCTCAAAACGGTACAGTATTTTGTGATTATGGAATTAATCTGCTGGGTACCTTTTATCATTGGCTTGATTTATCTGAAAGTAAAAGGCTGGCATGCAGAGAAGTATAATGATATTGTCGGTGTCGGATACGGACTGTTTTATCTGTACATTATGCTTACTTCACCGGGTACCCTTGCGTTTACCTATATTCTGCCGTTAACGAGTATGCTCATTATTTATAAGAACAGAAATTATATGATCCGTTGCGGTATTGCCGGTGTTGTAGTAGTAGCTTTTACCATAGTACGTAATTATAGGAACGGTATGAATACACCAAATGATATTTCTAATTTTGAAATTCAGTTGGGAATCATTATTTTTTGCTTTGTCGGTTATATTGTTGCCATCAACCATATGTCCAAATCCGATAATGCATTACTTGGTTCTGTGGAAAACAATTTGTCCAAAGTAGTTGGAACGGTTGAGAAGGTAAAAACAGCAAGTGATTCGGTTGTTGATGGTGTCAATGTTGTAAGAGAATTGGCAGAT
Source organism: Lachnospiraceae bacterium (assembly GCA_045531685.1). Lineage (GTDB taxonomy): Bacteria > Bacillota > Clostridia > Lachnospirales > Lachnospiraceae > RGIG8767. The sequence continues at coordinate 45,809 of JAZSEL010000120.1, forward strand.
GAAAATAGGGAAGCTGCCCGGAATGTAGTAGACAGTATGGAGGAACTGGTTGTTAACAGCAATGAGCTGGGCGAGAAAATCAATTCTTCCATGGAAATGTCCCAGGATATTGATAATCAGGTTGCCAATGTCAATGATCTGGTTGCGCATATTGTTGAATTGAGTGCCAAATCTACCCGTCATGCCAACCGTAGTTCGGATGAATTGGGCAATGCGGTAAATGCCACCAATTCAATGGCAAAATTATCTTCAGAGGTAGAAGTGATTTTGCGCGAATTTAAGAATCAATTTGAACGTGTAAAAAGTGAAACCGGTACCATCGACAGTATTTCCTCCCAGACCAATCTTCTTGCGTTAAATGCATCCATTGAAGCAGCAAGAGCCGGAGAGCAGGGAAAAGGATTTGCGGTAGTAGCGGAAGAAATCCGTAACCTGAGTATGGGAACACAGAATTCTTCCAGCAGTATTATGGAAGCTTTGAATCTGTTAGAAGAAACGTCCGATAAAATGACAGAGTCGATTACCGCCATTCTTGCATTGATTAACCAGAATCTGGAAATTATGCAGAATGTAAATATCAGCGTGGAAACCATAGCAGATGATTCCGTGGTATTGGGTAATGAGATTCAGGTAGTTGATTCTGCCATGAAGAAGGTGGAAGAATCCAATAAGAGCATGGTAGACAATATGCAGCAGGTTCAGGAAATCATGGTAACCATGACAGAGAGTGTTATTGATTCGGAAGCTACCACATCTACTATGATGAACAAATACGAAGAGACAGCACGTAATATTAATAACATTGAATCTGTTGTGGATAAGCTTGTGGAAGAACTGGGAACCGGTGGTTTCATGGGTGTAAAAGACCTTTCTGTGGGAATGAGTATCGAAATTTCTGTAGCGGACAATAAAGACAAGTGGAAAGCCGAAATTGTCCAATTGGATGAAGAAACCATATTCATTGAAGCAAACCCTCAGCTCACAGCATTCTTGGGAAATACAAAGAAGAATGAATATGGCGTATCGGTTGTTGTTAGTAATTCGTTATACATATGGGAATCCGTAATAATCCGTGAATATAACATGGAAGGAAAAACGGGTTATGCCCTAACACCGAGTGGCAATCCGACAGTTATGAACCGTAGAAAGCACCCGAGACTTCCAATGTCCAATTCCTGTGAGATTACCTTTAAGAAGGATGGCAAGACCGTTAAGGGAAGAATGGTAAATATTAGTGCCGGCGGTTATGCATTTTCTTCTGTGGCATCGGAATTTGCAGATGCAGTAGGTGAGAAAATACAGTTGACCATTCATGATTTTGCTGAAATGGAGGGAAAACCTTTGGACGGTTTAATCATCCGTTCATCCGATGATTTCGGAACATATGTGGTGGGATGCCGGATGCCGATAGACAATAAGATTATTCAGAAATATGTAGAAGATAAGATGAAATAGGAAAAGAGAAGATAGACAAAACCCCTGTCATATGACAGGGGTTTTGTCTATGTGAGGGACTATTTTTTCAGAAGTCCGTACAGAGTCGGTTCAAAATGAAATTCCTTACATAAGGAATCTACCTCAGCCAGCGCTTTTTCTCTTGCGTTCTTAGGGGTTATTGGACGCTTTACGGCACGGATGAGAATGTTTTTCGGTGTGTGTGCGAAATCAATAAATTCCAATAACTGTGTCTTATAACCGCAGGATTCTAACAGCTTTCCGCGGATGGCATCCGTAGCCAGGGCGCAGAACCGTTCCTTGATGATGCCGTAATCGGTTAGGGCAGAAAGGGATGCGGTCTCAATCTGGGAATTTAGCTCATGCTGGCAACAAGGAACGGAGAATATCATCTTGGCGTTCCAGGTAATGGCATTATAAAGAGCATAGTCCGTTGCCGTATCGCAGGCATGAAGAGTAATTACCATATCCACATCAAAAGGAGTCCGGTATCCGTTAATATCCCCCATTTCAAAGGTAAGTCCGTCATAACCGTATTTGGCGGCGACTTCATTGCAATGCCTGATAACATCGGCCTTTAAATCCAGACCAATGATACGTGCTTTCATTTTCTTAATCTCTGTTAAATAGTAATAGAGAATGAAAGTAAGGTAGGACTTGCCGCATCCAAAGTCAATGACATTGATTTCTGTCAGGGAAGCAGACTTTATGGAATCATCAATCATCTCAATAAATCGGTTAATCTGCTTGAATTTGTCGTACATAGAGCGGACAACCTTACCTTCTTTGGTAAATATCCCCATATCAACAAGGGGAGGAATGGGTGTCCCTTCTTCCAAAATATAATTCTTCTTGCGGTTATGGGTGTCTACGGAAGCTACGGCCACATTCTGTAAGCGTTTTTGCTTCATGGTAGGATTCCCTTTTTTGGAAATTAAGATATAGTACTCAGAGTCGGATGACCAGGCATTAACCTGAGTGAAAATTCCTTCTGTCAGAGCAGTACACCTTGTAGCAAAATCAGAAGGAGAAATATTTTCGTGGAATACCTGCTTTTCCGTATATTTGGCAATTTGGTAAAAGCCATCCTTCTTTTCTACAACGATTTTTTTGTATTCGGAGTCCCTTTTGCGGGGCTTACTGATAATCAGTTTGTAAACAGACTGATTCATAAAATCAACGAAATATTGTTCTAATGGATTCATCCTTTTTTCCTCATCCCATGCTTTATTGTAAAGTATTGTAACTTGTTTTTAAGACAGGAGCAATAGAAGAAATTAAGAATGCCCTACAGTCAAATGATTGCAAAAAATGTCAGATAATAGTAAAATACATAGCAGAATAATGTGCCAATTCGTGGCAGAGGGAACGGTTTTGGGGAAGAAGGGAAAGAAAACGTGAATATTTTGAATTTTAAGGTGGAAAATGATAATGTAGAAGGTATATTGCAAGTGGCATTTCAGACATTGTTCCGTGAATCAAAGGATATGATGTTTATTAAGGATGTCAATTTAGTGTATATTGCGGCAACAATGCCATTTGTCAGGATGGTTGGGAAAGAGAGTGTAGAAGATGTTGTGGGAAAGACGGACTTCGAAATCTTTGAAGACCAGCTCTTGGCAAGAAGATACGTGTCAGATGACAGAAAGCTGTTGGCAAATAAGAAGGATTTGGTTGATTATATCGAGCCGATTACCGATAAAGACGGTCAGGCCAGATATGGCTCCACCTCCAAATATATTTTACGTGACACAGCCGGCAATCATATCGGCATTCTGGGAATTACCAAGGATATCACAAGGGAATACATAAACAGGCAACAGCAGCAAAAGGAACTGTCCTATTTGTTTAGTATACCGGAAAAGACCTATTCCATTGTATATATTGATGTGGATGATTGGCGTATCATCAGTCAGAGAAAAAAGAGTATAAAAGAAGGCTCCTTCCAGGCCTGCCATACCGTGGAGAGTCTGGTGGAAGCCGCGCTGGATTCCATCATTGATAAGAATAGTGAGGTAATTAAGTTTTATCGCCGCTTTAATCCTTCTTACCTGCGCGAAATTTATGAAAGCGGAAGGAACCGTTTGTCGTTTAAATACCAGCGCTTTTTGACAGACGGAAGCAAGCATTGGATTCACAATGAGGTCCGTTTTTTGACGGATGCAGACAGCGGACATATGTGTGTGATGCTGACAGCAAAAAATATCGATAAGCAGAAGGAAGAGGAAGAAAAACTTATTTTATCCGCAAAGATGGATAAGATGACTATGCTCTTAAACAGGGAAACTACCATGGAACTGATTCAAAAGACATTTGAAGAGGAACCGGATACGATGCATGCCTTATTCATGATTGACGTGGATAATTTTAAAACCCTGAACGATACCCACGGACACCAGGAGGGTGACAGATTCCTGATTAATTTTGCGGCAGAGATACGGAATTGTTTTACAGACGGTGACATTATAGGAAGAATCGGAGGGGATGAATTCTTTGCCCTGATGAGGGAAGTATCGGATGTGGAAACGGTGGAAGCCAAGGCAGAAGAATTGTTAGAAGCCATTCAAAAGGTAAGCAGACTCTATGCGGATATACAGATATCCGGCAGTATCGGTGTGGGATTGTATCCAACCAACGGCAGAAGTATCGGTCAGTTGTATGCCCATGCAGACAAGGCATTGTATCAGGCAAAGAGAAAAGGGAAAAATCAGATTGTCTTTATTTATAGGGAGAAACAAAAGAAATAGCCATGTTATCGGAAATAATTATATAAAATACTTCAAAAATGTAACTTTGTTCTTGAAATTATGCAAAAGCAACGGTATAGTATAAGATGTGTTTATTTTAAGGATAAAAGGAAGCAGGAGGGAAGTTTTAATGAAAAAGATTATTTCCATGGTGCTTATTTCAGTAATGGCACTTACATTAGTAGCTTGCGGAGGTTCCGGTGCATCTAAGATGACAATGGGTACAGGCGGAACAGCAGGTACATATTATGGTTACGGCGGAGTTCTCGGCCAGTATATTAAGAACAATGCAGGTATTGATGTAACCGTTGTTTCTACAGACGGTTCTAAGGCTAACATTCAGGGTATCGCAGCAGGCGATTATCAGTTAGGTACTGTTCAGTCTGATGTTATGGCTTATGCTTGGGAAGGTACCCGTTCTTTCGAATCAGAGGGTAAGGTTGATTCTTTCCGTACAGTAGCAGGTTTATATGCAGAAGCTGTTCAGTTAGTAACAATGGATCCTGCAATTAAGAGCGTTGCAGATTTAGCAGGTAAGTCTGTTTCTATCGGTGCTCCTGGTTCAGGTGTATACTTTAATGCAGTTGACGTATTAACAGCAGCCGGATTAACAGAAGAAGATATTAATGCACAGTACCAGTCATTCGCAGACAGTGCAGATGCATTAAAGGATGGTAAGATTGATGCTGCATTTATCGTAGCAGGACCTCCAACACCGGCTATTACAGAATTATGTACAACAAACGATGCATACTTAGTTCCAATCGATGGAGAAGTAGCAGAAAACTTAATGGCATCATGCCCATTCTATACAGTACATACTATTCCGGCAGGCACATACGCAGGTCAGGAAGCAGATGTTCAGACAGTTACTGTTAAGGCTACCTTAATCGTAAGTGCAGATGCATCTGAGGAAGCTGTTTACAAGTTAACAGCAGCTATTTTCGATAATATTGAAGCAATCACAGCTGAAAATGCTAAGGGTGCTGAATTAAGCATTGAAAATGCAACAAGCGGTATGCCGGTTCCGTTCCATGCCGGTGCAGCAAAGTATTTTGCAGAAAAAGGAATAGAAGTTAACTAAGAGTAGTGATTAAAAATATTTGGGCTACGACGAGTTTTCGCCGTAGCCTTTTTATATGTATATAATAAATAAAGGAGGTATACATGGAATTATTTAAGAAAAAGAAAACTCCTGAAGTTCAGGAACCAATGGACCTGGATGCGGTAATGAAAAAATTTGACAGAGAGTCCAATACCCGTATTTGGGAAGGGAAACCAAAGGTGTTTGTGACAGCTGTTTTGGCTATCTTTTCTCTGTTTTGTATTTATGTAACATTATTTACCAGCTGGTTAGAAGAAATCCGTTTAACATCCTTTGTGGCTTTTATTATTTTTATCGGATACTTAGTATTCCCGGCTAAAAAAGGCCAGCAGAGGGTTAACTACATACCATGGTATGATATTGTACTGATGATTTGTGGTACGGGTGCCTTTTTATACTATACAGGCAACGCCATGACCATTATCCAGCAGGGCAGTAATTTTGAATGGTATCAGATTCTCATTGGTGTTGTGGGTATCCTTTCATTGGCAGAAGTGTGCCGTCGAAGTGTAGGAATTCCGATTCTTGTAGTAGCAGGCTGTCTCATTCTTTATGCCATGATTTGGGGATTATCCAATCCTACCTTTTCAGGTAAATTGAACTATACCGTCCGCTATCTTTTCTATAGTAAAGAAGGAATTATGTCTACACCAATCAATGTATGCTCTAAGTTTATTGTAGTATTTATTATTTTTGGAGCATTCCTTGAACGTACCGGTATTGCAGACTTTTTCATTAATATTTCCAATGCAATCGTAGGCGGTTTCTCCGGTGGTCCTGCTAAGGTAGCCGTTGTAGCCAGTGCACTGGAAGGTACGGTTTCCGGTTCATCCGTAGCCAATACGGTAGGTTCCGGTTCGGTTACCATTCCGCTTATGAAAAGAACAGGTTATAAGCCGGAGTTCGCAGCAGCGGCGGAGGCTTCTGCTTCCACAGGCGGACAGATTATGCCACCGATTATGGGTGCGGCAGCGTTCCTTATGGCGGATTATGTAGGTGTGCCATACAGTAACATCGTAGTCCGTGCTATTTTGCCGGCAGTGTTATATTTTGCAGGTGTTTTCATTACGGTTCATTTGGAGGCTAAGAAGGAAGGTCTCCGTGGTCTGACCAAAGAGGAATTACCAAAGATAAAGCCTTTATTAAAACAGCTTTACTTGTTATTCCCATTAGCGTTATTGATTTATTTGGTGGGTACCAGCCAGCGTTCCATTCAGTATGCGGCTGCACTTGCCATTATTGCGACGATTGTAGTTAGTTTCTTTAATAAGGAAAACCGTATTACCCCTAAGCGTATCTGGGATGCCTTGGCGGCAGGCGGACAGGGCATGATTACCGTTGCTGCGGCATGTGGTGTTGCCGGTATGATTGCAGGAACTATTACCATGACAGGTCTTGCCAATATGTTGATTAACGGTATTGTTACCCTGGCAGGGAATCAGGTTATTATCGCTCTTGTATTAACCATGCTTTGCTGTATCGTACTGGGAATGGGTGTTCCGACGACAGCGAATTATTGTATTATGGCAGCCACCTGTGCTCCTATCTTAATCCGTATGGGTGTGCCTATGTTAGCAGCACATTTCTTTGTATTTTACTTTGGTATTGTTGCCGATTTAACACCACCGGTGGCATTGGCAGCATATGCAGGTGCGGCGATTGCACAGGCGAACCCGATGAAGACGGCATTAACATCTACTAAGCTGGCAATTGGTGCCTTTATCGTTCCGTATGTATTTGCATTGAATCCGGCAATGTTGTTTATCGATACAACAGCAGGTGAGATTGTATTAATTTGTATTACTTCATTAATTGGTATCTTTGCCGTGTCAGCGTCCTTGGAAGCATATTTCCTTCACCATATGACATGGTATGAGAGAGTACTCTGCGTACTGGGTGGATTATTATTAATTTATCCGGGTGTGGTAACCGACGCAATTGGTGTTGTTTTAGTGGCAATAGTAGTTGTGTTCCAGATTGCAACCAAAAAGAAGGTAGCGGCAGAGAACGCGTAAATTGTTAAAATATTAATAAGTAGCCATCGGTTATTTTGGAAAAATAACCGGTGGCTTTTTTGTGCAAAATTGTTGTGAAAATAGGTTGATTTTCGCGCAATTTATGTATAAAATTAATTTTGTGGGTGCAATTACAGAGAAATGTTGCTTCTACCGTAAAATTAAGCAAAAGAATTGCGAAAGGACAGAAGAATTATGACAGAAAAACAGTACAGACAAGCGGATTCAAAAGTATTTCTTGTATTATTAATTGTTACAATCGGTATCTTTTTGAATTTATTGGGAATGGTTTTTAGCCCTATGGCAACCGGTGGAATCAAAGTTGTTACCCTTTTTAGTGCGGTTAGCGCTATTGCCATTTACGTTATATATTCTAAATGGAAAGGTACAAGAAAATGCGGAATCTACATGGCAGCCATTGCTACAGCTGCTTGTGTGGCAATGATATTGGTAGTGGATGCGTTATATTTCTTTATGTTATCAGCGGCTTTGTTTGTTGCCCAGATGGCGTATCTTGAGATAAAAAGATTCCATTTTACTTCCATAGCAGTATTGCCTTTCTTTATTATCAGAAGTTTAGGTCTGGCAAGCAAGGGCGCGGTCTCCGCCACAGAAGCCGGAACAAGTATTGTAATTTTAATTTTATTTAACTTATCCGTATACAGTATCACTCGTATCTGGATTGGTTTTAATAATGATACCATTGCTACGGTTGGACGGGTTTCCGAAGAATTGGTGGAACATTTCGATGATGCCAACCGCTATATTTCGGCTTTGGATGTTGCCCTGAATACCAGTAATCTGTCGATGCAGGATATTGCAACTAATGTGGAAAGTACGGCTAACGAGATTCATCATCAATCCCAGATGTGCGTGGACATCGGAGACAATACACAGAATGCAAAGGCACAGACGGATTTCATGGTAGAGGCTTCTGTGGCAGCATTGGAAAATGTAGAATCCGGTGCGGAAGCAATGGATAAATTACATATTCATGCACAAAATGTAGAAAGTGAAAATAGGGATACAGTCCAATATGTATCTGCATTGAACGAAAGAACCAAGACCGTGAAAAAGATTCTGGCCATGATTGATGATATTTCCATCCAGACCCATTTGTTGGCATTGAATGCTTCCGTAGAAGCAGCAAGAGCAGGGGATGCCGGTCAGGGATTTTCTGTAGTTGCAGATGAAATCCGTAACTTATCAGAACAGACAAAGTCAGCAACGGCAGATATCGGTACGATTCTTGGAGAATTAAGCAAGGATGTAGACAGGGTTACAGAAAGTATCGACCGTTCCGTTGCCATCGTAGGCGAGCAGAACAGTTTGATTGAAGAGACAAAGGATAAATTCGATGCCATTAATACCGGCGTTAACCAGTTAATGAGCAGCATCCAGGATTTCAAACGTATGATTGGCGGTATTACAGATGCATCAGCAGTGATAGCAGATGGTGTTACGGAGCTTTCCGCCAATAGTGAAGAGGTTGCAGCGGCAACCAGTGACGGTAGCCGCATCATGACCCGTGCAGTAGAAGATATGAATCAGGTAAAAGTGGCATTGACGGGTATCTATCAGTTGGCACAGCACCTTCGTGATGAGTACAATGTGCAATAAATAGTATAAAAGTAACAAAGGATTTCTAAAACAACCATTGTTTCTTGTAAATAAATACAAGACGGTGGTTGTTTTATTTTGTATTTCATTCTATACTAAAGTAGGTATGCTCTATTATGGGGGAGTCTATGCGGGGGGAATACATATGGATTATTTCAATTTGAAATTTCATAATACAACTGTCCGGAATGAAATATTTGCAGGCATGGCTATGTTTATGGCAATGTCTTACATATTGGTGGTTTGTCCTACCGTATTATCCGGAATAGGTATGAATTATAATGGAGTATTTCTGGCAACGGTTTGCGTGTCGGGATTTACGACTATTGTGTCAGCGCTTTATACCAAGCTTCCTATTGCATTTGCCCCGGGACTTGGTATTACCGGTATGTTCGTAGGGCTTGCGACGGGGGAGAATCCGCTTCATTGGTCCGTACTTTTACTGGCAACATATGTGGCGGGAATCATAATTTGTGCATTTGTGCGTTTTGGTATTTTTGATGCGATTATGTGTATAATGGACGAGGAGTTCAGAAGAATGCTTATGTCAGGAATCGGACTGGCTCTACTGTTATACGGAATCAGTACGACAGGACTTATTGTAAAGGAGAATAGTGTTTACCAATTGGGAGAGATTCAAGTGGTTCCTGTTCTCATTTGTATAATAAGTATTCTTGTTATGTATATTTTAAAACGCAAGAACCGTAAGGGATATGTCTTCCTTGGTCTGATAGTGGCATATATTTTGAGTTTGGTTGCAGGAGGCTTGGAAGCATATAGGAATGAAGTAGTTACATTTCCTGAATATATGAGACAGATTATGGATTTTTCCTATGATATGGAGGATGTCCAGAAGGTAATGCTTTCTTTCCCGGATGTCATACAGCTCTTTTCGGACAAAAAAACAACGATTCTGTTTGTGAATGCGGTATTTGTATTTACTATGGGGCATTTCTTTGACGCCATAGGTACCAATACTTCCTCTTTTGATGCCATTAATAGTGATATTGATTTCCGTATGAAGGATACCGTTAGTTTAAAGAGAGCTATTACTGTTGATGGAGTAGGAAATATAGCAAGCGGATTGGTGGGAACCCCGTCCGTAACAGCATACGGGGAATCCTTGGTAGGAATTGTCAGTGGTGGTAAAACGGGAATTACAGCCATTACTACCGGATGCTTGTTTTTACTTTGTGCGTTCTTTTCACCATTGTTTACGTCCATGGCAACCTATGTTGCAGCTCCGGCTTTGATTTATGTCGGTTTTACGTTGTTAGTACGCTATAGGGAATTTGACAGAAAAAGAACAGTCCTGTTCCTGTTTGGAATTGTATTAATTCTATACGCCGGTATAACCTTTAACATTGGTAATACCGTGTTGTATGGTTTGCTTGTTTATACATTTATCAAAACAGTAGTAATGAGACAGAAACCGGTTGCCCATTGGTGGATTATTCCGTTGTTTGTAGTGATTCATATTTTATTGAATCTGGTATAAGGAGGCGGAATATGAATATTTTTTTACCGATTTTGTTTGTGGCGCTGGGAACGGTTTCTTTTGTTCTGGCAATTAACAATATTATCCAGGAAGACAAAAATATTGTAAGTAACTGGCTGTTTTTAATACTGGGTTTATTCAGTTTCCTTTGGGATATCGGAATGGCAGTATTTACACTTCAGGTAACGCCAATACATGCTGCCTTTTGGCGTGGGATATATTTGATAGGTGTTATCGGTGTTATTGTTATGGCGGGCGTGCTTGTTGGTGTCTGGCTTAATATTCCCAACCGGTTTAAAAGATTTGTGGAAGGGTATATTGTGTTTGGGGCACTGCTGAATTATCCAATAATCAGTTCCGGCCAGAATTGTAGATTTGTTATTACTGAATTTGGTATGTCCTATATTACAACGGATTATCAGGGGCGTATCCTGTACAATATATATTTAGTAGGGTACCTGTTGTTGATTGGTTCAGAGATAGCATACTGCCTTTGGAAGCGTTCTAAAAAAAGGCAGATTATTATGGCACGGGCCTGTATGGTAGTATTGGTTGCCCTTGGGTCCGGATTGTTGCTGGATACTATTATTTTGGGAGTGGAGCAGGTAGCTTTTCCGGCAACCGCGTTGTTGCAACCGATTGCTGTGATATTTGCCTATGTGATGTCTAAAAAAACCAATATTAATAATATCAGTATTCATAATTTATCGGATTATATTTATGCGTCCGTAAATGTACCGATGCTCATCGTAGATGAGGAGCATTATCTTGAAATTTGTAATGCAATGGCAATCCAGTTTTTTGATATGCCGGATGAATTGTTAAAACAGAAAAAGATAGAAGAATTATTTGATATCCGGGCAAATGAGAGGGACAGTGGTCTGACTCATGAAGTCATAGAATGTACCTGTACTCTTAACAACAGGATTTGCAAATTGCAGGTTACACATATCAAAGACGGCTATAATGATTTTTTAAGTGATATTATTGTTGTAAATGATATGACGGAGACCTATGAGATTATTGATGAGTTAAACGAGGCAAAGGAAGAGGCGGAGAGAGCGAACGAAGCAAAGAGTGCGTTCTTGGCAAATATGAGCCATGAAATCCGTACACCGATGAATTCCGTTATCGGTATGAGTGAGCTGTTGCTCCGTGAAAATCTTGATAATGATACTTCATCCAAGATTATGATGATTTATGATGCCGGAAAAGGACTGCTTAGAATTATTAATGACATTTTAGATTTGTCCAAAATCGAAGCAGGAAAATACGATATCAATGATTGTGATTATGAGTTAAAGGATGTAATTTTTGATATCAGGGAAATGTTTTCGGAGAGATTGCAGGAAACAGAGGTAGAGCTGCAGACAGAAGTAATCGGGGATGTGCCGAATCATTTATACGGTGACTTTATCCGTGTGAAACAGATATTAATTAATATCATTGGCAATGCGGTCAAATTTACCAAACAGGGCTACATCCGTTTGTCCCTATATCATGAATGGGTATCAGAAGATACCATGAAGCTCTTTTTAAAAGTTGCTGATACGGGAATCGGAATTAAGGAAAAGCATCTGGCAACCTTGTTTGATGCATTCCATCAGGTGGATACCAAAAAGAACCGCACCGTTCAGGGAACCGGTCTTGGGTTAGCCATTACCAAGAATTTGTGTGAATTAATGGGTGGAGCTATTGAGGTAGAAAGTACATATGGGAAGGGAACCGTATTTACGGTATCCATAGTCCAGAAGGTAATCAGTACAGCACCGCTTAGGATATCAGAAACAAATGAAGTCAGGACCGGAAGTGCGGTGGAGGTATTTATGCCAAACCGTATAGAAGGTCTTGAAGGGAAGCGGATTCTGGTAGTAGACGATAATAAGTCCAATCTCCTGATTACTAAAAAATTATTGGAGCCGTACCGGTTATATGTGGATGTGAGTGATAGCGGGACGGAAGCGCTTTCGCTTATTAAGGATAATGAATATGACCTTATTTTCTTGGATCATATGATGCCGGAGATGGATGGTGTGGAAACGGCCGATGAAATCCGTAAGCTGGATATTCCATATTGTAAAGAGGTCCCGCTTGTTGTATTAACAGCCAATGCCGTATATGGTGCCAGAAAGGAATTGTTGAATTCCGGTTTTAGCGATTATGTAGCAAAACCAATTGAAGTAAAAGTATTGGAAAATGTCTTGAGGAAGTATCTGGGTGATATAGGAAAACCGGAAACAGAAGATACGGTTATCGGAGAAGGTTTGAATCTGAAAGGGATTGATTCAGCCGGTGCGATGGAGCGTATGCATTTTGGTGAGGATGTCTATATCAGTATCCTTAAGACGTATTTTACGGATTTGAAAAATGCAGTAATCCGTATTAATGAAGCAAGGGAAAAAGAAGATATCAAGAAATTTGTTGTAGATGTACATGGTATTAAATCTACCAGTGCAAGTGTAGGAGCTATGGAACTTTCAGAGCTGGCGAAAGCACTGGAAACAGCCGGTAAAGAAAATAATACGGAATTTATTGATGAACATATCAATCACTTTATGCAAAGCTGTGATGAAATCATTCATGTGCTACAACAATATTTTGAGAAAGAAGAAACCGTTTTGAGTCAGGAAATGAGCGTGTTGGAACCACAGTGGTTATCGGATATGCGTGAAGCATGCGAGGAGATGGATTCATTAAGAACGGTTGAGTTATTAGAAAAAATAAAGGGAAAAAGATATTCTGAGAAAGAAACGGAACTTGTTACACAAATAGAAGAGTATGTGGATTTATACGATTATGACGAGGTCGTTTCATTATTACAGCAATGGGTATCAGACGGGGGAGTACAATGAAATGTATACTAGTGGTAGACGATTCTGCTGCCAATCTTAAATTTGTTGAAAGTGTTTTACGGGAACAATATAAGCTGGTATTGGTGAAGAGTGGTGAAAAAGCTCTGAATTACCTGGCTAAAAATCCGGTAGATCTGGTTTTGTTGGACATTCAGATGCCGGATATGGATGGATTTGAAACATATGAGAGAATAAGGGAATTGCGGCTAAACCGTAGTGTGCCTGTGATTTTTTTGACCGCGGATGTGGATGTGGACAGCGAAATCAAAGGTCTTAAAATGGGAGCGGTTGATTTTATCAAAAAGCCGTTTGTGCCGGAAGTCATGCTGAATCGAATTCACAGAGTCATTCAATTAGAAGAATTGAACCGGAAACTGGAAGATAAGGTAAAAGAAAAGACGGTACAGATTGAGCAGCTTTCATTTGAAATTATTTCTACCATTGCAAGTATGATTGAAGCAAAGGACAGTTATACAAAGGGTCATTCCGTCAGAGTGGCAGAATACAGTGCGTTGATTGCCAAAGAATTGGGATGGAAGGACGAAGAGATACAGAACCTGAAGTATATTGCATTGTTACATGACATTGGTAAAGTTGGTATTCCGGATACTGTCTTAAACAAACCGGGCAGACTTACGGAAAGTGAATTCAATGTGATTAAATCACATACTACCATCGGTGGGGACATTCTGAAGGATATTGAGACGATTACGGATGTTGGCGCAGGTGCCAAGTATCATCATGAACGGTATGACGGAAGCGGATATCCATGTGGTTTACGGGAAGAAGAGATTCCGGTTGTGGCAAGAATCATCGGCATTGCAGATGCATATGATGCCATGAACAGTAAGAGAATATACCGTGACAATTTACCGGAGGATGTAATACGCAAGGAACTTGTGTGCGGAAGAGGAACCCAATTTGATCCGGAACTTTTGGATGTTTTTGTGGAACTGTTCGATGAAGGTAAATTGGACATTGATTTTGATTATGTAGATAAAGAAAAGACAATACATGGGGAAGGTTCTATATTAATTAACCAGATTATGCTCAGTATTGAAGAAGAGTTGAAGAAGGCAGAGGCAAGAGACTATCTGACCGGACTGTATGGTCGTAAAGAGGGAGAAAAGAAAATTGCCAAAGCGATAAGAGAGCAAAAGGGTTGTTTTGCCTTTGTTGATTTGGATAACTTAAAGAGAACCAATGATACCATGGGACATCTGGCAGGGGATTATGCATTAAAAACAGTCGGTGAAGTTCTTTCCCTGTATGGCGAAAATGCCATTGTTACCAGACTGGGTGGGGATGAATTCCTCTTTTATATGAAGGATGTGGACCGTGAAGAGGCCACCCGTATAATTGAGAATATAATGAAGGAATTCGACGAAAGGAAAGAAAACAGCACCTATTTATCTGTTTCTTCCCTGTCCATCGGATTATGTATGACTACAACAACGGACACCTTTGGGGAAGTATTCAAGAGAGCGGACCGGGCTTTGTACTATGTGAAGCAAAGTGGGAAATGCGGTTATTATTATTACAACCAGGATATTTCCGTTGCCCGTCAGAAAAATTCCGTAGACTTAAGCAGATTGGTGTCTAATTTGAAAGAGCAGGGTGCTTATAACGGTTCCTTGAGTCTGGAGTATAGGGAGTTTGCCAAGATATATGATTATATCCGACATCTTGGAGAACGTTATGATTATAATATTCAGTTGGTTATGATTACTGTGGATACCGGTAATGGGGAAACACTCTATGTGGATGAGAGAGAGCATGTTATGACTTGTATGGAAAAAACAATACAGGCATCTCTCCGTTCAGTGGATGTCAGCACCCGTTTTAGTAGCGAGCAGTTTGTGGTAATCCTTATGAATGCACAGAATGAATACATTGAAGTTATTACGAAGCGTATTGAGATGAATTTCCATAAGGTATACAACAAACGGAAAATGACAGTGCATTTCGATGTGGCGGATTTGACAGATTTAGCGGATATCTATAAGGAATAAATTTCGGAGGAAAATGTTGGAAACAAAAGAAAAAAATAGCGCGGTTGTCCTGCGTGTGATATTTGCCCTATTGTTGGTATCGACATTGGCATTCTTTCTCGTTGGCGAAATAATTATGCCAATGGAAAATCCAACCGGGAGCAGTACCTGCGTAGAGTACGAAGCAGATTGGGAATGGGTATTGCCGGATGGAACCAGAGAAACGGTGGAAGTTCCCGGAAGTTGTGATGCCAAACGTGGTGAAACAGTGCGGTTAGAGACTGTACTATCACAAAATCAGGAAAACACATGGTTTTGCATGCGTGCTTCGCAGCAGGATATGCGTGTGTTTGTTGGAGATGAACTTAGAGGCGAATATACTACCGTAGATACCCGTATGTTTGGGAAAAAGAGTGCAAGTGCATATTTGTTTTTTCCGGTGACGGATGAGGATGCAGGAGAAGTCCTCGCAATAGAGCTTTTCAGCGATTCGGAGTACAGTGGATTTCTTAATAAGGTGTATACCGGGGAGAAGAGTGATATTATATGGGAACTGGTTGATCAAGGTATAGGAGTGCTGGCAGTCGCTTTGTATATGTTGATTCTTAGTTCTTTAATTGTTATTGTGGGATGCATACTGCGTTTTGTATACAAGAAAAAAGTTGATATGATTTATCTGGGAATAGGGACGTTAATTTTAGGCTGCTCCATGACTGCAGAATCCCATATCCGACAGTTCTTTTTGCCAAATGGCTCCATTGCTGCACATGTTGGATTTTTACTGACCATGCTGATTCCTTATCCATTTATGGTATATGTAAGCAGATTGCAGAAAGAACGTTACGACAGATTTTACCGTCCGCTTTCCTGGTGTGTCATAGCTAATTTCTTTGTGTGTACTCTTTTGCAAGTATTTGGA
Source organism: Lachnospiraceae bacterium (assembly GCA_045531685.1). Classification (GTDB taxonomy): domain Bacteria; phylum Bacillota; class Clostridia; order Lachnospirales; family Lachnospiraceae; genus RGIG8767. The sequence goes on from JAZSEL010000120.1 coordinate 62,011, forward strand.
ATCGTAGACCTTGTAGATTCCTCTTTTATTGCATATGGCATTATTGTGATTTGTGTGGGAATTATGGGTGTTACCATATGTATTGACCTTAAAAATGGCCGCAGCAGTGATTACGGAGAAGTGTTGCTGGGGCTGGTTGCTATGATAATGGCAGCACTCTGGGAAACTTGCATTACCTTTATTCCGGTTATACCCCATAAGGGCGGAATCGCATTAAGCATTGGGTTAATTGTTCTTTTGTTTATGGCGGCCATCAAAACCGTGCGGGAACTGATTACTTTGGAAAAGGAAAAGCAGGTGGCAGTGGAAGCAAGCATGGCAAAAGCCAATTTTCTTGCCAATATGTCCCATGAAATCCGGACACCGATTAATACAATTATCGGTATGAATGAGATGATTCTTCGTGAGAACCCGGATGATGCTGTACGGGAATATGCCAATCATGTAACCGGTGCAAGTAAGTTATTGTTGGCATTAGTAAATGATGTTTTGGATTTTTCCAAAATCGAATCCGGTAAAATGGAGATTGTGGAAAATGACTATTATTTATCCAAACTGTTAATGGATGCTAGTAACGGAATCCGTACTGCGGCTGAAAGTAAAAAGCTTGAAATCAATGTTCTTGTAGATGAAACATTACCTTCCGTGTTACGAGGGGATGAAATAAGAATCCGACAGATTCTTAATAATTTGTTATCCAATGCAGTGAAATATACGAAACGGGGTTCCGTTACCCTTGTTGTAGACGGAGACTTTGAACAGGATGCTTTTGTTTTGTGCATATCGGTAGAAGATACCGGTATCGGTATCAAACCGGAAGACATGGACAAAATCTTTAACAGTTTCCAAAGACTGGAAGAAAACAAGAACCGGTACATAGAAGGAACGGGATTAGGGCTTAATATCACCAAGCGGCTGACAGAGCTAATGGGTGGAAAAATCTTTGTTACAAGTAAGTATAAATCCGGCTCCTGTTTCAGTGTAAGAATACCACAGCAGATTATAGATAAGACAGCACTCGGCGACCTAAAGAAGGCATATGAAAGAGATTATTTTTCCAAAGATTCGGATAATTTCCGGTTATATGCACCGGATGCCAATGTGTTAATTGTTGATGACAACAAGATGAATCTTAAAGTTGCCGCGGATTTATTAAAAAGAACGGGTATGACATTAACTTTGGCAAATAGCGGAAATCAATGTCTCCAGTTTTGCAGAAAGAAGAAATTCGATTTGATATTAATGGACCATATGATGCCGGCACCTGACGGAATAGAAACACTTCATTTGTTGCGACAGGACAGTGAGAGTTTGAATCAGGATACAGACGTTATTGTGCTTACAGCAAATGCCATTGTAGGTATGAAGAGTGTGTATTTGTCAGAAGGATTTTCGGATTATTTAACGAAACCGATTGTTGCCGAGGAATTAGAAATTGCGATTGCCAGATATCTTCCGGAGGATAAAGTCCGGTCACGATAAAAAATGAAAATGAGCAGAGGAAGTATCAGATGCTTTATACGATACCGGATTATTATAAAGAATTTCAATGTATTGCAGATCAATGCGAGGATACCTGTTGTGCGGGCTGGCAGATTGTAATTGATAAGAAATCACTTAACAAATACAAACATTTGAAAAGTGATTATGGGAAAACCGTCCGCAAAAAAGTGAATTGGTTTACAGGTACCTTTAAACAGGATAAAAACAAGCGCTGTGCCTTTTTGAATGATTGCAATTTGTGCGATTTGTACTTGAATGAAGGGGATGGAATTTTTTGCAAAACCTGTCATTTATATCCAAGGCATATTGAGGAGTTTGAGGGAGTCAGAGAAATCAGTCTTTCCATATCCTGTCCGGAGGCAGCCCGGATTCTGATGAATAGAACAGACAAGGTAGAGTATCTTACCTATGAAAAAGAAGGAGAAGAGGAGTATGAGGACTTTGACCCATTCCTGTTTTCCATGCTGGAAGATGCCAGAAAAGAAATGCTGGACATTTTGCAAAACAGAGACCTGCCGATTGGAGTAAGGGTTGTACTTGTGCTTGGAATGGCGCATGATATCCAGGGAAGAATTAACAGGCAGGAATTGTTTGATTGTTTTTCCGTGATGGATAAGTATGGGACGAAGAAAGCCGAACAGTTTGCGACTAAGTTCCATTTGGAAAATGGGGATGTTGCAAAGAGGTATGTGTTTGCAAGAGAGCAGTTTGATAAATTGTATCAACTTGAACTGCTAAAAGAAGACTGGGATGCCCTGTTATTGGAGTCAGAAGTACTCTTGTATTCCAAAGGTGTGGATCACTATAAAGATGCGGTCCGTGCTTTTAGTGATGATAAGGAATTGGCGTCCGAGGTTACAATTCAAATGGAACAGTTGTTGGTGTATTTTATTTTTACTTATATGCCGGGAGCGGTGTATGACGGAGAATTGTATTCTAAAATTCAGATGTCCGTATACTGTGTTCTGATGATTTATGAATTGTGGCTTGCCCGTTATTTAAAAAATGAGGGTTCTTTATCCATGGACGAAAGAATTGATTTGGTATATCGTTTTTCCAGGGAAGTGGAGCATTCGGATAAGAACCGGAATAAAGTAGAAGAGATGGTGAAGAGACCGTGGAAATGATAGGTTTTAGCTTTTTCGGATAGGTGTAAGGTGTTATTGTGACTTCGAGTTGGCTTATTTACGGATAAATATACGTAATCTATTTTTTCTCCGTAAAAAAAGAATGCAAAAAAATGCGCGATTTTTTAAAAGAATAAAAAACACGGAGAAAACATGAATGTGTAGAGTGAACCGACCCCCAAAAGTTAGACCTAAAAGTCTAACGATTGGAGGTCGGTTTTTTATGTCAAAATATAGTTTTGAATGGAATCATCTTATGCCGGCAGAACCATCTGCGCCATGTGGAGCTTATAGTAAGCTCCCTTCTTTTCTAATAGCTCTGATACCGTACCTTCCTCTACGATACCGCAGTCATCAATGACAAAGATGCGGTCCGCTTTCTGGATTGTAGATAAGCGGTGTGCAATAACAAAGGAGGTACGTCCCTTTAACAATTCTTCAATACCTTCCTGAACTAAAAGTTCCGTATTGGTATCAATGCTTGAGGTTGCCTCATCCAGGATGAGAATAGCAGGGTTTGAAATCATGGTTCTTGCAAAGGCAAGCAGCTGCTTCTGACCAATGGATAAGCCGCCGCCACGCTCGGATAATTCCGTGTCATATCCCTTTTCCAACTTGGAGATGAATTCGTGGGCATGAACAGCCTTTGCTGCCGCAATGACTTCTTCATCGGTTGCATCCAGACGTCCGTAACGGATGTTTTCGCGGATGGTTCCCGTAAACAGGAAATTATCCTGGGTCATAATACCCATCTGACGACGTAAGCTTTCGATGGATACTTTCTTAACATCCAAGCCGTCAATGGCAACCGTGCCGCCCTGCACATCATAGAAACGGCTGATTAAGTTAACAATGGTAGTTTTACCCGCACCCGTCGGTCCGACTAAGGCGATGGTTTCTCCCGATTTGATGGTAAAGGATACATTGTCCAGTACATTTACTTGTCCGTCATAGGAGAAGGTAACATGTTCAAAAGAAACCTCCCCTTTGATAGTTGGCATTTCCATAACATCGGCTGCGTCGGTAATTTCCGGTTCGGTATCTAAGATTTCAAAGATACGTTCTGCTGCAGCCAGATTGGTAATAATCTGTGTATAGAAATTGCTCAGATTCATAATCGGATGCCAAAACATACCCACATAGGTTCCGAAGGCTACAAGAGTACCGATGGAGGTTTCGTCCATACCAAGGATTTTGATTCCCGTAAAATACAGGGCAACGATACCGAACGCCCAACAGATATCAATGGTAGAGCCAAAGGCGTCATTGATACGCACTGCGCTTACGAATGCATTGCGGTGTTCTTTTACCAGGGAATCAAAGGTTTCTGCGGTTTCTTTTTCTGCCGTAAAGCTCTGGATGATACGGATGCCGGATAAATCCTCGTGAACAAAAGCATTCAGGTTAGAAGACTTCTTGCGGAAAATCTGCCAACGCTTATGGGAAATGCTCTGAATGACAAACATACCGATAATCATAACCGGCAGGCTGGATAAAGCCGCCAATGCCAGAGTCGGATTTTTCACAAACATAATCACAGCAACGGCGATGACCATAAGCAGGTCCGGAACCAAAGTAGTGATAACATTTCCCAGCACATCCTTAAGGGAGTTGATGTCTCCGATAATACGGGAGAGAATCTTGCCGGTAGGACGGCTGTCAAAAAAGTGAAAATCCAACGTCTGGATGTGGGTGTACAGCTCCTGACGGATGGTTACGAGGATGCTGTTGCATACCTTTGCCATCATGTACATACGAAGCTTGATACCCATAATCATTATAATGTTAAGTGTTACGGCAAAGGCAATGAGGCGGTATAAGCCCGGCATGTCACCATTACCGATGTAAGTGTCAATTGCCTGTTCTATAAACAATGGATTCAACAGTGATACAACCACGCAGAATGCCATGATTAACAGGACAATGGTAATTGGCTTTTTATAGGAAAGCAGATAGGAAAACAACCGCATTAAGGTCTGGCGCTTTCCCTTTTCATAGGTCTGCTCATCGTCTTTATAGGAATTGAAGCCCATAGTAGCACCTCCTTTTCTTATTCGCCGTACTGGGCAAGATAGGTCTTGTAGTAAAGTCCTTTCTGTGCCAGTAAGCTTTGATGTGTACCACGTTCAGCAATGGCACCATTTTCCAAAATAATGATTTCATCTGCATTGCAGACTGCGCTGATACGGTGGCCGATAATGATTTTTGTTGTGTTTTTTAATTCCCGCAGGGTAGTCTGGATACACTGTTCTGTTTCCATATCAAGAGCAGAAGTGGAGTCATCCATAACCAATACAGGAGTGGTTTTGGCAAGAGCACGTGCAATGGAAATACGCTGTTTCTGTCCGCCGGAGAGTCCCACGCCACGTTCTCCGATAATGGTTTCGTATTTGTTTTCCATGCGCTCGATAAACCCACGTGCCTGCGCATCCGCTGCGGCTTTTTTTACCGTATCCAGAGAAGTATGCTTCTTTTTACCAAGCTTAACATTCTCAAGAATGGTATCGGAAAACAGGAAGGTATCCTGCATAACCTGGGATACGGAGCTTCTTAGCTGTTTTAAGGAAAGGTCCTTAACATTTACGTCGTCTAAGTAAATAGCACCGTCGGTTGCATCGTAGAGACGCTGTAATAAGTGAATGATAGTACTTTTGCCGGCACCGGTGGCTCCCATGATACCAATGGTCTTGCCCGGTTCCACGGTAAAGGAAATATCATGCAAAATGTCATGACCGTCCGCCTTGTGGAAGGATACATGGGAAAATTCAATTTTACCCTTTACGGATTCCAATTCTTCCGGGAGGTCAGGGTTGGTAATGGTAGGAACTTCTGCATAAATCTTCTTTAGCTTCTTGTCCGATGCGATGGCAGAAGAGAGGCTGTTAGTGAGCCAGCCTAACATTTCCATAGGCCACACAATATTCATGGAATATTCAATGAATGCAGTCAGGGAACCTAAGGACATCTCGCTTTTCACCACAAGACCACCGCCAATCAAAATAACAGTCAGCGGCAGTAATTTTGTAATCAAGCTGATGTACGGATGATATTTCACAAAAATCTTAGACTGCTGCATGTTCAGTTCGTAGTACCGTTTGTTGTGTGAGAGGAATTTGCCGATTTCGTATTTTTCACGGGCAAATGCCTTAACGGTGCGGACACCTGCCAGGTTTTCCTCGGCAACCGTATTCAGCTTAGCGTTTTCTTCACTGATAGCGCCGTAAACAGAATCCAGCTTGCGCTCCATAAAAATAGCAATGGCAGCTGTGATTGCCATACATGCGGTTGGTAAAATGGCAAGCTTCCAGCTTAGGTTAAACATGCAAAAGAGCACGATGGAAGTGTGCACCACAACTTCGATGGTAAGCATACCCACAAAGGTAAGACCATCCCAGATATGGTCTAAGTCATCCTTAATACGGCTCATTAATTCACCTGTGTTGGTGCGGTCAAAAAAGTCCGCACTTAATGACTGAATATGGTCAAAAAGATTCCGGCGCATGTCACCGATAATGGTAGCACCGGTTATGTCAAATAAAAATTCCTTGGTGTACTGAAAGATACAGCGTCCCACACCGACACCTAACATACCCAACAGTAAAATGGTCAGTTTGTCTGCCTGTCCACCTAAGATAACATCGTCCACAATGTGTTTTGTAATCTGCGGAGAGAGCATATCCAAAGATACGCTGATTAACATGGAACACACGGCAAACAGATAAGCAAATTTGTGTTCCAGTATGTAAGTAGATATTTTCTTCATGTATTCCACCTCCTCATAGTTTGGTTAGTAATAGTTAAAGTTGTTCCTTCGTTGCGCGCGGGGGAAGGAACAAAAGCTGCGATGGAATCGCGCTCTGATTAGCGGTCGTCAAATGGTCATTCGTGCAAGCACGATGACCGCTTGACTCGTCACTATAACAAAAAAGCTGCCATGGTAATCCATGACAGCTTAATAAGCATGTAATCCTCTTGGTATGGAATGTGATTCTTAAGATGCTTCACTAACCAAATAGGTAGCAGAAGCGAAGTCAGAATCTTATCTATGTATATCCTGCGGAGGTAAAGTCATCATGGACGGCAATATATAGTTGATGCTATGGTTTTTATCGATTACATGGATATTTGTCATAATGGTTACCTCCTTTCGTGAATTCTAATTACTGTGTTACGCGTACAACATTACATTTTATGTACGACTGTCATTCAATATACGTCCGAAGAAATTATTTGTCAACCATTATTTTGAAAATTTTAGCACAAAAAATAGTATTGACTGAAAATATATTTTATATTATATATTAATTGGAAGGAGGAGGGGATTATCATGTTACCTGTAATCAGTAAAAAAGAAACCGGAAGAAACCTGCGTACCATTATGGATATGCGTGGTATTACGGCTAAAGAAGTTCAGGAATATTTAGGACTTGGCTGTGTACAGAGTGTATATCGCTGGCTGGAGGGATGCAGCATGCCAACCATTGATAATTTATATGCATTGAGCAAATTATTTAAGGTTTCCATCGACAGTATGGTTTGCGGCAACCGGGAAGTAATGGTGCCGGAGATTGTTTGGGAAGTGAGTAGGGATTGGAAAGAAAGAGTGAGAGTGTATTGGGAGAGATTAGGCGGAGAGAATGTAGCGTGATATCATATGCCCATGTAACAGAAAGTCCCGACCGGTTAAGGTCGGGACTTTGTTTGCGTTCTGAAACCGGCTCGTCCGGTCGTTTTTATTCCATAACTTCGTTAATATTATTGATAACTTCTTCCTTTTCGAAAGGCTTTGTGATGAACTTCTTAGCTCCGATTTTTAATGCCTGGATGAGCTTGTTCTGCTGACCTGCTGCAGTAATCATAACTGCTTTTACATTGGAGTCGATAGCCATTAATTCTTTTAATGCTTCGATACCGTCCATGTTTGGCATAGTAATATCGAGAGTTACAAGGTCTGGCTTGTGTGTCTTATAAGCGTCAATGGCTTCTAAACCATCACCGGCTTCTGCAATAACAGAATAGCCTTCTTCTTCTAAGAGGTTCTTCAACATCTTACGTGACATTCTGGAGTCATCGACTAAGAGTACGGTACCCTTGGAATCCGGATTTACATCATATACGATGCTTTCCTTGGATGAATATGTATATGGGGTTTCACCCATGGTAACCTCTGTATTAACAGCAATAACCAAGTTAAGCTGATAATCTTCTAAGTAAATCGGTAATACATAGAAGTCACCCTTTACAGTCTGGTCTTTATAAGCAAATACCGGTTCCATATCCAAATCAATGTCCTTTTTGCTTAATTCAGAAGCATATAAACCACTGTTTACGTTGATAAATTCGCAGACAGCGTCAAATGCATTGCTATCGGCTTCCGTATGATCTTCGCCTGAGAAATTAGAGGCAAGCATTGCAAAAGCGCCTTTGTTGTCCGCATCGGCAAATGCGAGATAAATGTTATCTTTACCAACGGTTTTCTGACCTGCTAAATTGCAGTAATCAAATGAATTCACATGCTTAATCTTGCCAATATAGAAGTCACGTGTAATGAAACGGTTAATGTTTCTAACTACAAGAGCGGTTAACTCTGTCACGTGAGGCTTTGCAGAAAATGCAAAAATAGGAATCAAAGAATCCAAATCATCATTCTTTAATGCCGCCATATCTGCATCAGAAAATCCTTTTTCTTTCTGGAATGCCATGAGAGTTTTGTCCAAAACAGTAGCAGATAACTTGGTGCATTCGGTTAAGCTCTCGATAAACTGCATGTATGGATTGCCCTGCTTGTCCAAAAGGTCCCCAATCTGCTCTAAGGTAAGAAGTCCCTTTTCTACAGCAATGTCACCAAAACGCTTATCAAACTGCATCTGTAATTTATTAATGGTATCTACTTCCTCTTCCGTTAATAAGCCTTCCGCAATGGCAATAGTACCTAACTTTACGCGAACGGTTAACTGCTTTTCGATAGCAGCTGCATATTCCTCTTTCTTGATAATTTCCTTTTCGATAAGATAATTCCCGAATAATTGACTAAACATAATCTTTCTCCCTTTTTCCTTTTCCTAATATTGATTAAAAAAATCAACACGCATCATCAATTATACAGCAAATTGCACAAAAAAACTACAGTTTTTTACAAAAAATACCAGATAATATGCATTCTAAATAAATCGTAGGATTCTGTCGATAAAGGGTTGAATAGTTTTCGCAGATGTAGAATAATATTTACATATTGGAAATTAGTACAAGACAGGAGAAAAAAGATGGATTTTAATGCAATATACCATAGGGCCAATGATAATTATTGTTATCCGTTAAACGAAGAGGAGCTTATTATCAATATCAAAACAGGGTATGATGTAGTTGCAGTTAATATTGTGCAGGGGGACCCTTTTTCTGCCGGTATTTTAGGCGGCGGTGAAGCATGGGAGGGTACTCCTATGAAGATTCCGTTTAAAAAGAGACTGAAAAATCAGATTTGGTGGACCACCACTGTCAGACCGGAGTTCAAGCGGTTAAAATATTATTTTGAACTCATTACGGAAAATGAAAAGTATTACTATTTTGAAGATGGATTTTTAAGTGAAGAGCAGTTTTGCTTGGAAGGCAGAAGTAAGCAGCATTTTGTTATGCCTTGGATGAATCCTTGCGATGTGCCGGTAACTCCGGATTGGGTAAATGATACGGTTTGGTATCAGATTTTCCCGGAACGTTTTTGCAACGGCGATACATCCAATGATCCGGAAGGAACCATGCCATGGAAAAACCAGGGACCGGTAACCAATGATGAATTCTATGGCGGAGATTTGGAAGGTATTATACAGAAGCTTCCGTATTTAGAGGATCTGGGTATTAACGGTATCTATCTGACACCGATTAATGAATCACCGTCCAGTCATAAGTATGACACAACGGACTATACTAAGATTGACCCTCATTTTGGGGACGAAGAGACATTTATGCGCCTTGTAAAAGAGTGCCATAACCGGGGTATCCGCGTTATGCTGGATGGGGTGTTTAATCATTGCGGCCAGTTTTTTGCTCCATGGCAGGATGTGCTTAAAAACGGTCCGGAGTCTGCTTATTACGATTGGTTTATGATTAATGAATGGCCTTTGGATTATGGACGCGGTGCAGCCAGAAAGAACCAGTTCTATACCTTTGCTTTTTACGATAATATGCCAAAGCTGAATACCAACAACAAAGAGGTAAGAGATTATCTGTTGGATGTATGTGAGACATGGGTGAAAAAATACAATGTTGACGGCATCCGTTTGGATGTGGCAAATGAGATTTCACATATTTTCTGTAAAGAACTCCGCGCCCGGATGAAAGCGATTAATCCGGATATCTATATTTTAGGTGAAATCTGGCACGATGCCATGCCATGGCTTCGCGGGGATGAATTTGACTCGGTTATGAATTATCCTCTTGGCCAGAGTATCAAGGACTTTTGGATTGATAAAAACCTTACCAATGAGGATTTTGAGTTTACCATCAACCGTTGTTATACAGGCTATATGCAGCAGACCAATGATGTATTGTTTAATCTTTTGGATTCCCATGATACCAAGAGACTCCGTAACGATGCGAAGAATCTGGATGAATTTTTCCAGCAGATATCCGTATTGTTTACCATGCCGGGCAGCCCTTGTATCTACTATGGTACGGAGATTGCCATGGAAGGCGGTTATGACCCGGATTGCAGAAGATGTATGCCGTGGGAGGATATTGAGGCGGGTAAGTTTAAAGAGCGTATCAGCGTAATCAGACAGATTATCAACCTCCGTAAGACAGAGCCGCTCATGAAGAGCAGAAACTTCCATTTCCCTAACCGCATTGAAAATAAGCGAGTTATCGAATTTATGAAGGTGGGCTGGATTGACCACTATCTGGAAGTTATCATCAACTGCTCCGAGGAAGACATTGAGATTCCGTATGAAGGTGAAATTCTACTCCAGAGACACTATATTGATACAACATTGTTAAAAAATGGTATTCTGATCCGTAAGATTATTGAGACGAAGGAAGAATAGTAAGGATAGTCAAGTATGATTTACTGAATCGTACTTGACTATTTTTGTGGGAAAATAATGCAGAGCTACTTGACGTATGACAAGTAGTGAGGTATTGGAGAAAAATTAGAAATGAGATAATTGAACTACAAGTTCAATGACAGACGCGACCTCCTCCTTTAGAATAGTTGGTAGAGACAATATTCTAAGGGAGGATTTTTTTGAATTGGAATATCAAAAGGAGGAGCACACAATGATATATATAACAGGAGATTGTCATGCAGATTTCAGACGATTTGATATGGACGATTTTCCAGAGCAAGCAGAGATGACCCAGAATGACTATGTCATCATCTGTGGAGATTTCGGTGGAGTATGGATGAAAGATGAAGAGAGTGAAAAGGAAAAATGGTGGATGGATTGGCTAGAAAACAAGTCATTTACCACTTTGTTTGTAGATGGAAATCATGAGAATTTTGACCGCCTTTACTCTTATCCTGTGGAAGAATGGAATGGTGGTAAAATTCATAAAATACGCCCGTCTGTAATACATCTGATGAGAGGACAAGTATTTACGATTGATGGGAAGAAAATATTTACTTTTGGCGGAGCAAAAAGCCATGATATATCCGGTGGCATTTTGGAATATGACGCCCCGGATTTTCATAAAAAGAGAAAAGAATTAGAAAGAGATTTTAGACCGTATAGAATCAATCATTACAGCTGGTGGGAGCAAGAACTGCCATCAGAAGAGGAAATGGAAGAGGGAATAAGAAATTTAGCACTAAATGATAATAAAGTTGATTTTATAGTATCTCATTGTTGTGCAAGCAGTACGCAAGCTTTAGTTGGCGAAGGGTGGTATAAGAGAGATTATCTCAGTGAATATTTTGAAAAGATACGCAGAAGTGTACAGTTTAAAAAGTGGTTTTTCGGGCATTACCATGATAATAGATATGTTAATGCACGGGAGATACTAATATATGAGCAAATAATTAGAATAGTGTAAGAGGAGAGAATGACGAATAAATATACTTACCCGGGTAGTCGGGGGA
>JAZSEL010000095.1:0-4817 GCA_045531685.1 Lachnospiraceae bacterium
TTCTTTACTCATTGGTTTACTCTACGGAAGCTGATGATCAAGAGTTGTACAATCTCATTGCAAAAGAGGACGAATGGATACCGATTGAGTATCTTATGCTGCTGACAGAAGGAGACCGGGATATGTTAAAATTGATAATACCAGGACGTTCTTTTGGTCGAGTTGATACGCATTTTGATGGATTAAAGGAATGGTATGAGTGGTATTTTATCGAGTCAATAAATTATGATAGGTTCATAAACGACTCTGGAAACGAGCTAAGAATGATATGTTTTCGTGCTAGGAGTAGCACTCGTTATGATGTTGGCTCTGTTGATAAAGTCCACAATTCTTTCCATGTAAAACTAATACTAAAAGGCCGTGACATCTATTGGGCAGATAAATTAAAGGACGATTCAATCACTCCCATTCGTCTCCTCAACAAGGCACCATCATACTTAGAAAATCCCTCATACTGGGACGAAAAGCTATACGAGCTCGATGAAATCATAATAGACGCAAGGTTCATCTTTGATGGTGATTACCTAACGGTCTGGGCAAATGAAGATACGTTCAAGCAAGTATATTTCAGATGCACAGCGGAAACCTTGGAACAACTGAACTTGTTGATAGCTACCAATAAGTTTGACCTGTCCAAAGTAACCTGGCCCCGCCATGCAGACGGTTCCTGCGACTACAAAGACACGACCTCTGTCAAAACAGCATCAACCGCAATCACCAGCATGTACCCAAACAAAATCATGACCGTCAAGGAAAATCTCAGGCTGCGCTCCGGGGAGGGAACAGAAATAAAATCTTTCATATATGGTAAAGTGTTGGCATATGGTAAATTTAATTACTATGGTCGAGCTGTTTTTATAGAAAACAAGGATTCCAGCGGGATTTTTTTGTTGGGACATTTAAAAGATTATAACAAGACCGTTCTTGATTCAGGCAAAGTATCGCCAGGAGATGTAGTTGGCTATGTGGGGACAAGTGGACCAGATGATGGAAACGGCAACATAGATGGAAAGTATGCTGCACATCTTCACGTGACCTATTTTCAAGTGGACAATCCTAATGAGATAGAGTGTTTCATAAAAAGGCAAAATGATGGAACGATAACTATAAGCTGGACTGATGATAGCGACAAAAGACGAAATCCCTTTGACCATTCATCGGAAAAGAAACCTAACGCATAAGAGAGGAGAGCGAATTTATGAGGAAAGTCATTTTTATTTTACTTCTATCATTCCTATTTAATTCCATTTTTTGCAATGATTTTGAGCAAAAAATAGGAGAGAACTATTGGCTGGCTGGATATTATAATGTTTTGTTACAAAAAAAGAATCGTGACATACTTTTGGAATATGTTCCAAGATTTAGGGAAAGGCCATGGGAGCATTATTATGATCTTGACGAAGCGTTCTACTGGTATGAGGATCCTTATTTACGAGAATGGTATGGCAAATTAGACCTGAGAGGGAAGAGAAATGGGGGATGGTTGATAGAAATACAAGAATATTTATGGAGTATATCAAGTATTGATAAGCTCAATGAAGACAACTATAAAATTATTCTTGAAGAAAAAGAATACATTGACAAAAAAACTGTTGATGAGGTCGCATATAGAGGTGGTGTCTTGTCGCATGTATTGGGTAAAGAAATAGAAGCTCTCTACTTTAAATTTGATGGGGACTATTTGTACATCTATTTGGAGGATGAAAAAACATTGTTGGCAACATACTACGCTTACACAGCAACAGAAGAGTTGGTAATCAGAGATGCAGTGAGAACAAATAGATTCGATATGTCAAGAATTACATTTCCCCGCCACGCCGACGGCAGCAGCGACTACGAAGAGACCGAATCCCCCACGCCTGAGGGAAACACAGCTATGATTGTCACCGAAAATCTCAAGCTGCGTGATGAGGCTGACATCGAGGCACAAGTGATCACCGTGATGCAAGCCGGTACCCGTGTAGAAATCCTAGAGATTGGTAAATATCAAAATATAGATGGTATTCGCAATTACTGGGTACAAGTAAAAGTCAAATCCACCACCAAGGACCGTGACGGCAAGATTATTTATGCGGGTACTCAGGGCTGGTGCTTCGGCGGGTATCTGGAGTGAGGCTAAATATAGCTGGAGGGGCAAAAGGGGAGACAAGAGCCATTTTAAAGTTCGCTACGAAAGCCGATTCTATATGGAAAGCAAAGAAGTCCGAGGACTGGAAAAACCATAGATTAAATCCACTTACAGGAGAGAAGAAATGAAGAAGACCAAAGTATTGTTGATTGTATTGTTTTTGCCGCTGTTTTGTTTTGCCGCGGAGTACAGGGTCATACAGGATACAAAATTGTATGGGGATGGAGTTTACAAGGGAATCATTGAAAAAAATAAAATGGTGAGACTTGAGAGTTTGTTCACCTATAGCGCTGAGGAGTTTACTACTTATAAAGTAGATTTTCAATGGGGAGTAGCTATTCTTGATCATGAACTTAGAGAACGTCTAATTGACATAGATGCAATAATTCCTGCTGAAACAAAGGATTTGTTTGAAGACAGCATGATCTGGCATAAAATGCAAGAAAATGGAAAGTTTTGGGCTTCGAAAGTTGAATTAGACATCTTAAAATCAAATACCAGATACAGTTATTATAAAATTCACAAACTATACATAGATTACATGGAAACTAAGTTTCCTGAGCTAGACGAGGATCCTTGGTATGTATTAACATTTATGAATCAAAGTACAATAATAAATAATTTATGTATCAATCTAAATGATGAGTTAAAATACATGTATCAGTACCTTATAAAAAAAATAAAAAGAACTTCAGACGGCTATATAGTCTCTTGTGAATTATCAGAAGAAACTATTAGCTATGAATACTATCACTATGAGAATGACGCATTTGAAAAATTAAAAGGGCAGGCAGAGGTTGAATTAAAGCTTGTCGTTGATGGCGATTATCTATATTTTTATTCGGACAATGACGAATTGTTGACCACATACATGAAGGTTGACCAAACAGCCGCCGAGCAATATGAAAATCTCATGCTCACGGGAAGCTGCGACCTGACCAAAGTCAACTGGCCCCGCCGTGCAGACGGCAGCAGTGACTATGAGGGAGCCGAGTCACCCATAGGCAGTGACATCATGACCGTCAAGGAAAATCTCAGGCTCCGATCCGGGGAATCAACTACTACACAAGTGCTTGCTGTGATGCAGGCCGGTAGCAAAGTAAAAATCCTCAACATCGGAGACGACACATGGATAGACGGCATGCACGGTTTCTGGATGAAGGTAGAAGTCCAGGCGGGCGCCAAGGACCGTGACGGCAAGCCCATACGTGAGGGAACCGTGGGCTGGTGCTTCGGCGGGTATCTGGAGTGAGGCTAAATATAGCCGGAGTGATGATAGCGACAAAAGACGAAATCCCTTTGACCATTCATCGGAAAAGAAACCTAACGCATAAGAGAGGAGAGCGAATTCATGAGGAAAGCAAGAGTTGTATTTTATTTAGTATTTTTATGTTTATTTCTGCAAAACGGCATATCCTATGGAAATGATTTAAAGGAATTCATTCTAAATGAAGATTGCTATTCGAGTGGTTCTTATAGGCAAAAGTTCTTAAAAGGTGAGTCAATTGAAATTTATGGTTTTATATTTTTAGATATATATTATGCATATGCACCAGTAGATGGCGGAAATCGAAGTTTACGTATTCCATTAAATAAATTTCAATCATACAAATTTACTGATGAATTAACTCAAGATTTTTTTGCATCATATGAAAATGGAGGGAAATTTTTGTATCCAACGTACATAATTGATGCTGTATACAAAAAAGACAGAAATCACATAACAAGATATGATAAATATAATACTGATGTAATGACTTCCAATTATGATATCGAAGAATTCTGGTATCAGTATACTATTAAACCACAACTTGTATCCGACAAAGGACTTCGCTTGGGAAGTGCATATGGATTAGATAATTTTTTCATTAAAAACATAAAAAAAGTAAATGATTATGAGTACTATTTTGACACTTTTATAGAAAAAGAGCCTGGGGCTAGACTTGTAAATCCAGTATTTGAAGAATATTCAGATGGTGACAATATTAAATTGAGATTGAAGAAGAAAGGTGATTATCTAGAGTTATATATTGGAAATGAACTAAAACCTCGTGAAACCTATTGTTATGTAGATAATGACTTTAGAAAAGCTATAGATATATTTATACGGTATAATACTTGTTTCACTAAGAATCTTACCTGGCCCCGCCACGCAGACGGTACCTGTGTCTACGACACTAATGCTATTCCAAACAAACCCATGATTGTTTCAGAAAACCTAAAACTCCGCTCCGGGGAAAACACCTATACACAAGTGCTCACCGTAATGGAAGCGGGAACTCGTGTAGAAATTCTAGAGCTTGGGAAATTCGAAGTAATCGACGATATTGGCAACTACTGGATGAAGGTGGAAGTCCAGGCGGGCGCCAAGGACCGTGACGGCAAGCCCATACGTGAGGGAACCGTGGGCTGGTGCTTCGGCGGGTACCTGGAGTGAGGCTAACTATAAGCTGGAGGGGAACTTTCCTAAAAGAATATGTCGATCCATTTGATTATACAAAAAAATGGATTCCAACTGTATCAATTCCAGGAAAAGAATAAGGAGGTGGAGAATGTCCAAAAAAAACTGCATGTCATTGTTAGCTTTGTTTTTGTGTATCTTTGGTTTTACAGAGGACTTTAAATTCGTAGCAGCAGAAGATACTGTTGTGTTTTATGACGATGAAAAGTTGAGAACATTCATGGACAA
>JAZSEL010000009.1:0-4362 GCA_045531685.1 Lachnospiraceae bacterium
TATTGGCATTAGGAAAAGTATTGTTAAAAGTCTATCGCGCAAACTAATTGAGGTATCCGTATGGTTATAATACCAATGCCCTTAATTGACTAATAGGATTAGGAGATTACGTATGATATTAGCGTTGGATATAGGAAATACCAATATTGTAGTTGGTTGTATTGATAAAGAAAAAACGTATTTTATTGAAAGGCTTTCTACTGTCCGTACAAAGACAGAGTTGGAGTACGCAGTAGATATTAAAACGGTTTTGGATTTGTATCGGATGAAACGGTCTGATATTGAAGGATGTATCATTTCCTCCGTAGTGCCACAGATTACTACGGCTGTAAGATTGGCAGCAGAAAAAGTATTGGGAAAAGATGCAAAGGTATTGGTACTGGGACCGGGAATCAAAACCGGTTTGAATATTAAGATGGATAATCCCGGCTCTCTGGGAGCAGATTTGGTCGCAGATGCAGTGGCGGGAATTGCACAGTATCCGGTACCGTTAATTATCATTGATATGGGAACCGCTACCACGGCTTCGGTGGTAGATGCCAATAAGCAGTACATCGGTGGTATGATTATGCCGGGTGTAGGGGTGTCATTGGATGCGCTGACTGCAAGGGCTTCCCAGCTTAGCAGTATCGGTATTGAAGAACCAAAACGTGTTATCGGTAAGAATACCATCGACTGTATGAAGAGTGGTGTGCTTTACAGCAATGCCGGAGCCATCGATGGAATTATTGACAGAATAGAAGAGGAACTGGGAGAGAAGACAACGGTTATTGCAACCGGTGGTCTTGCTAAAAAAATAGTTCCGTTTTGTAAAAAAGAGATTATTCTGGATGAAGATTTGTTATTAAAAGGCTTGCGTGTGATTTACGAAAAGAACATATAAAAAATCCGTCAGGTTGTCCTGACGGATTTTTATGTTTATTAACACGAAAAAGTATTATCTGTTAAGGATTAATTTTGTTAATTCAACAGGGTCAACAATCTTGCCATCTTTGTAAACACGCATATTACCGGATGCGATTTCGTCGATTAAGATAACTTCATCATTGTTGTAACCAAATTCAAACTTAATATCCCAAAGATCAAGACCAATTTCCTTTAAATCATCAGCAACGATCTTTGTAATCTTTAATGTCTGTTCTTTCATGCTTGCAAACATTTCCGGTGTCATAACGCCTAAAGCAGCAAGGCCTTCACCTGTTACAAGAGGATCGCCTAATGCATCGTTCTTAAATGTACACTCAACATAGCCACCTTCCAAAACAGTACCGTCTGCCATGTATTCACCATATCTGCGGATAAAGCTTCCGGTAGCAACAAGACGGCAGATAACTTCTAAACCATGTCCAAAAACAGTTGCAGGAAGAACTTCCATGGTAGCTTCTTCTACATTAGCGCTTACGTAGTGAGTTTTGATTCCTGCTTCCTTTAATAATTCAAAATAATGAATAGAAGTCTGTAAGTTTGCCTTACCAATACCTTCAATTGTTAAACCAACAGAATTTTCGCCCGGATCGAATACTCCGTCTTTTCCTGTACAGTCATCTTTAAACTTGAGTAATACATTTCCATTGTCAAGACTGAATACGTCTTTGGTCTTACCTTCATAAATCTTTTTCATGATGATTTCTCCCTTCCTTATAGGAATTAATTTGTGGATTGTATTTCTTAACAAAGACACTTTATCACAAAATGTAAGGCTGTACAATTATTGGAATCAAAAAAAATACATTGACGGAAATAAAAATTTTTAAAAAAAACGACATTGTTTTTGTGAAATTTAGCTAAGTCTGGCAGAAGGGAAAAAAAGCTACAGAAATCTGGCTGTTATCGCGGTCCTTGTGAGTTGAAACGAAATATACACTTTTTTATAATCGTTTTTGCAATATTAAGTTGAAAAATCACTAAAAAAATGGAAAGGTGTGGTGCTATGGAGCAAGTAAATGTTACAACAGGACGTGATGATGAGAGAATGTTCAAAATACTGTCGGATTTGATGAATACGAATAAGGAATTTCAGATTATGATAACAGTACCGGGGAATAGTGCAATACATGGAAAAGAAACAATGGAAGATAAGGGAATTATTTTTGCTCAGGACGACAGGAGACAAAAAACAGAACAGTGGAAAGAAAAAAGAGAATCACACGACTTGGAAAAAGATGTAACAGATATGATACATGAAATAGGAGTGCCGGCACATATAAAAGGATATCAGTATTTGCGCGAGGCCATTATGATGTCGGTAAAAGATATTGATATGTTAAGCTCTATAACAAAGGTATTATATCCGTCCATTGCTGAAAAGTATGAAACCACATCAAGCCGTGTGGAGCGGGCTATCAGACATGCAATTGAAGTTGCATGGAGCAGGGGCAGAATGGAGACCCTGAATGCACTTTTTGGGTATACAATCAGTACGGGAAAGGGCAAACCTACCAACTCAGAATTTATTGCATTAATAGCGGATAAAATTCGTCTTTCGTATCGATAAAGAGTGAAAACCCATAATGGGAAAACCCTAAAAATGGAATAAGAGAAACCGTAAAAGAAAGCGAAATAAACCTTTAAAAGACTATGAAAATGATGTATACTTTAATTGTCAGATTTTTTTGCAATCGGATAGAGAAGGGATGCTTTGATTCATGAGAATCATACGTGCATAGTTGGAGGAAAAGATGAGGAAAATCTTATTTGTAGCATCAGAGGGTGTACCATTTATTAAAACCGGGGGATTGGCAGATGTAGTAGGTTCTCTGCCTAAGTGTATTGACAAAGAATATTACGATATCCGTGTGATTTTGCCAAAATACACATGTATGAAGCAGGAATACAAGGATATGCTGGAGTATCAGCAGCATTTCTACATGGATTTTCATTGGCGTAATGTATATGTAGGTATTCTGAAAGCTGTTTACGAAGGGATTACTTTCTATTTTGTTGATAATGAGGGATATTTTGGCGGTAATCGTCCTTATTGCGACGACGCGTTATACGAAATAGAGAAATTTGCATTTTTCTCAAAGGCAGCATTATCCATGCTTCCGTTGATTGATTTCAGACCGGACCTGATTCACTGTCATGACTGGCAGACAGGTTTGATTCCGGTATATTTAAAAGAACGTTTTGCAGGCAATGAATTTTTCCGCGGAATTAAGACAGTTATGACCATTCACAACTTAAAGTTCCAGGGTAAGTGGTCGGTAAAAGAAGTGCGGGAGATTACCGGTCTTTCCGAATATTATTTTGCACCGGATAAGCTGGAAGCCTATAAGGATGCCAACCTGTTAAAGGGTGGTCTTGTATTTGCAGATGCCATTACAACAGTAAGCGATACCTATGCAGAAGAAATCAAGACAGACTTCTATGGAGAAGGCTTGAACGGACTTATGGTAGCACGTGCCCATGACCTTCGCGGTATTGTTAACGGTATCGATTATGATGACTTTAATCCGGCAACAGATCCGCATATTTATCAGAATTATGACGCAAGAGACTTCCGTAAAGAAAAGGTGAAAAACAAACTCAAATTACAGGAAGAACTTGGACTTGAGAAGAATGCCGGCACTATGATGATTGGTATCGTGTCCCGTCTGACAGACCAGAAGGGCTTTGATTTAATCGAGCGCATGATGGATGAGCTTTGCCAGGATAATGTACAGATTGTTGTTCTGGGTACCGGAGAAGAACGTTACGAGAATATGTTCCGTCATTTCGACTGGAAATATGGCAATAAGGTTAGTGCTAATATCTATTATTCCGAAGCACTTTCCCACAAGATTTACGCTGCATGTGACGCATTCTTAATGCCATCCTTATTTGAACCATGTGGATTATCACAGCTTATGTCTCTCCGTTACGGAACCGTTCCGATTGTACGTGAGACAGGCGGACTTAAAGATACGGTAATGCCTTACAACGAATATGAGAGCACGGGTACAGGATTCTCCTTTACCAATTACAATGCACACGAAATGTTACAGACAATCCGTTATGCAGAGCATATTTACTATGATAAGAAACGCGAATGGAACAAGATTATTGACCGCGGCATGGCAGCCGATTTCTCTTGGTACACATCCGCAGCAAAATATCAGGAAATGTATGATTGGTTGATTGGGTAATTGGGTAATTGAGTAATTGTCTGATTGTCTGATTAATTAATCAGATGGTTATTTACTTGACTAATTATTCTAATTATTTCAATTATGTATTTTCGCTGGTGACTACCTACTGAGAGGCGGAAAAGCTTGATTTAGTAGGCATTAAGAAGACCAATAAATCGGACTTTACCTACCAGATTCATAAGAATGTGAACATGGTAGGTATCAAAATCACATATAATTGCTTAGAATACCTACC
>JAZSEL010000088.1:0-2542 GCA_045531685.1 Lachnospiraceae bacterium
AGTAGGAGAGGGCTCTGAAATTTACGGAAAAGTATATAATTCCGTAATCGGTTGTGGTGTTACGATTGGAAAAGATACAATCGTGAGAGATTCCATTATTATGAATAATACAGTAATTGGAAGCGGTTGTGAATTTAATAAGGCGATCGTGGCAGAGAATGTTGTGATTGAAGATAACAGCCGGTTTGGTATCGGTGAGGAATGTGAGAATGAAGGATTCCCGCATATTTATAACAGTGGACTTGTCTGCGTTGGTGAGAAGAGTATTGTTCCAAGCGGAATTACGGTTGGAAAGAATGCATGTATCTTTGGAGAGACAACGAAGGAAGACTATACGGATGCAGCACTTCCAAGTGGTAAAAATCTTATTAAGGCAGGTGAATAGGCATGAGAGCAGTAGGTATTATTTTAGCAGGTGGTAATAACCACCGTATGAGAGAGTTGTCACAGAAAAGAGCAATTGGTGCCATGCCAATTGCCGGCAGTTACCGAAGCATTGATTTTGCATTAAGTAATATGTCCAATTCCCATATCCAGAAGGTGGCAGTGTTTACCCAGTATAATGCAAGAAGCCTGAATGAGCATTTAAGTTCTTCTAAATGGTGGGATTTTGGTAGAAAACAGGGTGGATTATTTGTATTTACACCGGCACAGACAGCAGATAACAGTTTCTGGTATCGGGGTACTGCAGATGCCATTTATCAGAACCTTCATTTTTTAAAGGCAAGTCATGAGCCGTATGTAGTAATTGCATCCGGCGATTGCGTATACAAGATGGACTACGGTAAGGTGTTGGAGTATCACATTGAGAAAAAGGCAGATATTACCGTTGTTTGCAAGGATATGCCAAGAGATTTCAATGTGGAGCGTTACGGAACCCTTAAGATGAATGAAGAAAGCCGCATTATCGAATTTGAAGAAAAGCCGATTGTGGCAAACAGCAACACCATTTCCTGTGGTATTTACGTAATCCGTCGCCGGTTATTAATTGAAATGATTGAGCGTTGTGCACAGGAAGACCGTTATGATTTTGTTAAGGACGTATTAATCCGCTACAAGAATCAGAAGAGAATCTTTGGATATAAGATTAAGGATTATTGGAGAAACATTGCATCCGCCAGAGATTATTTCGATACCAATATGGACTTCCTTAATCCGGAAATCCGCAATTACTTCTTTAAACAATATCCGGACATTTATTCTAAGGTAGATGACCTTCCGCCTGCAAAATATAACAGCGGAGCCAAGGTAAGCAACAGTTTGGTAAGCAGCGGTTCCATTGTAAACGGTACGGTGGAGAATTCCATTTTGTTTAAGAAGACCTTTATCGGTAACAACTGCGTAATTAAAAACTCTATTATTTTGAATGATGTATATATCGGAGATAATTCCTATATTGAAAATTGTATCGTAGAAAGCCGTGGCACTATTCGGGCTAATTCTTACCATAAGGGCGAGAATGATATTGAGATTGTTGTAGAACGCAGCGAACGATATATCATTTAATCCAATAAATGTTTCATGTGCGTATTGACGTTTTAATGCTGAAGGATAGGAGGTAGAATATGAACATAACAGATGTACGTGTGAGAAAAGTGGAAAAAGAGGGGAAGATGAAAGCTGTTGTCTCCATTACCATTGATCATGAATTTGTGATTCATGATATTAAGGTGATTGAAGGAGACAGAGGATTGTTCATCGCCATGCCAAGTAAACGTACGGCAGACGGTGAGTTCAGAGATATCGCCCATCCGATTAATTCGCAGACGCGGGAGGATATCCAGAAAATTATTTTGGATGCCTATGAAAAAAGCCTTTTAACAACAGAAGAATAATGTTATAGTACAATGCGCGTTGAAATTATTTTCAACGCGCATTGTTTTGTGGTATGCTTGTAGAGCGAAAGAATAGAAATGGAAGGTCGAAACAACATGTATGTAATCGTTGGATTAGGTAATCCGGGTAAAAAATATGAAAATACACGTCATAATGTAGGGTTTTGTTGCATTGATATGCTTGCGGATGCGCATAATATATCCGTGCTGGAGTGTAAGCATAAAGCCATGGTGGGAAAAGGATATATTGACGGAACCAAGGTGGTACTTGTAAAGCCACAGACATTTATGAATCTGAGCGGAGAAAGTGTAAGGGCAGTCACCGATTTTTATAAAGTGGACCCGCAGACGGAGCTAATTGTTATATATGATGATATTTCTTTGGCACCGGGAGCATTGCGCATCCGTAAAAAGGGAAGTGCCGGTGGACATAACGGTATTAAAAATATCTTGCAGCATTTGGGGAACGACACTTTTAAAAGAATAAAAATAGGAGTAGGGGAGAAGCCGGCAGGATATGATTTGGCAGATTATGTTCTCGGCAATTTTACTCCTGCTGAAAAAAGGGATGTGGACGAAGCCTGTAAAAAGGCAGTGGAAGCAATCGGTCTGTTGTTACAGGAAAAAACAGACGAAGCTATGAATAAATTTAACTAAGAAGGTTTTGCGATAAGGGAGTAACGGGAAATGAACGCAATTTCAAAACC
>JAZSEL010000021.1:0-7224 GCA_045531685.1 Lachnospiraceae bacterium
TCTTCTTGTATTCATTCTTACTTGTAGCCTGTAAGGATATCTTCTACGGAATGTATAAAACAAACTCCATCCCTTCCGCATCTTTCATATATCGCCCAAACACATCTCCCGACAAACGCAACGCAATTTGTTTGGCTTCATACAAACCGATACCGCTTCCTTCTTTCATTTCTGCATTAGAGCCTCTCCAAAAGCTGTTAAAAAGATAAGGAAGTTCACTCTCAGACACAATACCTCCTTTATTTCTTACCGTAAAATAATGTCCTTCTTCCTGCTTCTCAATCACAACAGAAATTCCGGTGCCGTCACCGTACTTAATCGCATTTTCAAGAAACTGCGATAAAATCCGCAGAATACCTATTTTATCCGAATCCACCAAAGTATTATTGACGCATTCCACTTCGCAGGGAATTTTAAGTACTTTTAATCGATTGGTGTACTCTTCTTCTATGTACTCCTCAATCTCCTTGGAATAAAAAGATTGCGGGTTGGGTTCAAAATCCACCAACCCTTCCATAGAGGTTTGAATCATCTCCTGTACAAGGATGGTGATATCATCTGCGTTTTTATTAATCTTGACTGCAATTTCCGCATCCTTTTCATTGGGCATGCCATCCGGCTGGTACAATCCCGTCTCCACTGCATTTGCGTACAGTTTAATATTCGACACCGGTGTTTTGATTCCGTGAGCTATGGTTGCAAGAAGCGTCTGACGTTCTTCAATCAGACGATTGATATGCTTTTTATCATAGGTCATTTTATCACCCAGCATATTAACACTCCATACGAACTTACCAAAATACCGGTTCTTCGTTTCCGGTAACTTATCCGTAAAAGAACCTTTGGACAAACGCTCCGGATACTGGGAAAGTGTTTGGAAAGGTTTTAAAATTTTAAAATGGATATATGCAATTATCCCTATCGTCAGTACAAAAGATGCAATGATACACGCATTCATAATCACTGCTTTTTGCCCATAAGATTCATCCCCAAAAGAAAAGACAAGAAAGCCCGCAAGCCGTTCCTCTCCATAGAGTACCCAGACACTTTGCGAACTTGTCAAATCCGTTACATTATTCACACTGCTTTGCTCCGTATCTGCCGGCAGATAAACAATGTCCAAGGGCAACATACATTCATTATACGCCTGCTGCCATTCATCTTTTTTATCATAAAAACACAACTGCACAATCTCCTCCGGATTCGCACCTGAGGCTTTCATCTCTGTTTCCACCAGGCCGGCAATACGGTTCATTACCACATTACGCCCCTGATTGGACTGCTCCTCCCGATTCTTCTGCAGTATATTAGCAATTACAAGCAGTAAAGCAAAAAGCAGAAACGTTCCCGCATACAAATACTTTAAGCGTTTCATTTATCGCTCCCTCCTCCGAATCGGTACCCCACCTTCCATACTGTCTGGATCAGCATGGGATTCTTAGGGTCTTCCTCCAATTTCTCACGAAGCCATCGTACATACACATTCAAGGTATTGATTTCACTAAAACAATCGCTCCCCCAAACCGCATTAAAAAGTGTTTCTTTATGAATCACCTGTTCAGGATGTTTCATAAAATAACATAAAATATCATATTCCTTGCCGGTTATGGAAATCTCTTTACCGGCTTTCGTTACCGTTCTTGATGCAACATCCATGGTAATATCCTTATATACAAGCAACTGCTTATCTTCCGCCATCCCATAGGTTCTGCGGAGAATTGCCTTTACCTTGGAAGATAAAACAGGGAAAGAAAAGGGCTTATCCAAATAATCATCCGCCCCTACATCAAGGCCCAGTATTTTACTTTGATCATCGGTTCTGGCACTCATCATAAGCACCGGAATACTATGTTTCTGCCGGATAATCTGAAGCGTTTCATAACCATCCATTCCCGGAAGCATAACATCAAGAAGCAGCATTTTATATGCTGCCTTCTCAATGCACTCCAACCCCTCTTTGGCACTTTCTTTCCATTCCACGCTAAAACCGTCTTGCTTCAGAAAGTCACAAATTAAAGTTCCCAGTTCCTTATTATCTTCAATTACCAAAATGTCAATCATAATAATTCCCCACATCCAGAAACTCCGGCTTATCCGTCACACCTTCGTCCCCCGTAAATGCCACCTGAATATTGCCCGTAGCATAGTCAATCAACACAAGATGTACCACACCCTGCCTGTGAACATTCTCTACCTCATACTGGTCGGTCCGCTCCTGCGTTATCATCTCTTTCACTTCAGCTACCGTAAAGTTCTCCTCGGCAGCCACCCAATCATTGTACTTGGAAAAACGCACCAGGTTCGCCACGGAACCCGTAAAATCATCTTTATTACCTGCTGTCATATAAGAATTCAGCACGCAGAGGCTGTCCTCACTCTCCCACTTAAGACCTTCCATAATGGGAGTATCTGCATCTCGCAGAACAGAAAATCCATCTCCCGCTTCCGTAACTTCCCGAACACAATTTTCTGCACAATAGGAATGCTCAGCATCTGTAATAATCAGGTTATGGCACCATGTATAATCACCGCTGTTTGCTACCATATAATTACCTAAATCCGTTGCATTGTCATATTCCTCCAATGCATACCGGATATCATAAGTATAACACCTTTTCCCTTCAGATACAAAGGGATAATCCGATGCTCCCACATCCAGAATTGCCACGAAAACACCATCATCATTTATTGCGGAAATCGTAGTGTAAATTCCCAGCATTCCAATGGTTGTAACGCTTCTTTCTCCCTTTACCATATGAGTCACTGCATTTACCTTCCCCATTTGGTTTTCACTGCCCAGATTCCATTCCAGACTTCTCAACGTAATACCTGCACCGTTTTCTGTTTTACTTCCCCAAAGGGACAGTGCACTACAAGAAGTAGGACGCAGGGCATCCGGTATCATCTGTACAATCACTGCTTCTTCATAACTGATTTTACCATTCTCCGTAAAGCCTTTTTCTTGGCCGGAAATAATGGATGCAAAAGCCATAATCTCCGCTCTGTAATCCTCCGGTATAGATGACAGTAACACATTCATTCGCTCTTCCAAAACTGCATAATCGATGTTCTGTCCTGAAAACGCCAACCTGATATTCTCGTAAATATACGGCTCCATACTCTCCTCATACGCCGGAAAAGCTTTCAGCACCGTATCAGCATATGCCTCGCCTACTTCTTCCGGAGTTCCCCTCTCATAATCCAACGTCACGTCATAGTAATCCGGATAAACCAGAATAGTACACAAGCCATCCTTTGACGCAAAAGTCTTTTCAACATTCTGCTTCACACCTTCGTTGGTATACGTACACTCTTCTTCCGTGCGATAATTTCCTACAGGTTGTAACCCATAATTTTCATTGTCGTTATCTTGATTTACGACCACCTCGCCCTGTGTATTACAGGCAGTCAAAGTTATAAGCATTATGAAAAGCACACTAAGGCTACGGGCTTTTTTTATCCATTTATTCATCACGAATCCTCCAGATTTGTATTCTGTTCACTGCCTGTAATACGGTCAGCATACAAAGTGCAATCAGCAGAATGACACTAACCGGCACAATCACATAATTAGCCCAAAACAGGGTAATCATCTCAAATTCGCATACGTGGATAATATGATTTACAATATTACCTATCACATAATTTCCGATTGTTTTACTAAAAATAATTGCCACAACATAAGATGCCGCCACCAACAAAAGCATTCTGAACAGATGCCAACATTTTATTACTCCATTTTGAAAGCCTATGCTTTTCAGTACTGCCACATCTCCTGTTTCTTCTTCCATAAAAATATTCTCATACAATATGGTAATGAGGCTGAGCACCACAGCCACTACTACGGATACTACCAGAATCAACAGATTAAACATGGAACTAAAACCTGCAAAGAATTCATCATAAGCGTCTTTAGAGCCCTTAAACTTTATTTCGTCATCCGTAAACAATTCATCCATTCTGTCATAGTATTCCTGATATTCTGATTTTGGACAATCTAGTTTATATTGATACAGCGCATTCCCTGTAGATACAGCACCCTCAAATGCTTCGCTCATAATAATGGGAGCAACACCCCAGCTCTGTCCGTCAAAAAATGCGGTTACCACAAACTCTTCCTGCACCTTTTCATAGGATATATGGTCGTCAGTATACTTCTCGTATTCGATGATAATAATATCTCCTAATTCGATTCCCGCCTGCTTGGCAGCATAATACGCCATTGCCACCTCATTCTGTAGCATAGGTGCCGTTCCGCCTTCCACATAGATAATGTCCATGGCATAATTGAAATCACCAAACTGCATGATAGATAACAATTCATGCTCCTCAAAGAAAAGTGTGACAGACTGAGTAGAAAAGAAATCGATTCTCGCAGGAATATCATTTGCCGCCAACTTTTCATTTAGTGACTCATATACTGCTTCAGCACTTCCTCCTTTGTTATAGAGTCTTGTATAATAAGACTCATTGATTTCCATATGAAAATCCAGTGCATTGACCTGTAAATATTTTTGATAATACTCCATACTGCAAATTGAATCTTTTATTTGGATAATAAGAAGCACTATAAAAATACCGCAGACATAGGCAAGAATCAGATAGCTGTATCTTTTTACTCTTCCCAAAATATCACTTAACGCAAGGAACAAAGGTATATTGCACTCTTTCTTTTTATGCAAAAACAAGCCCGGCATTTTTCGAAACCGTTCTCCTCTATTATCTCCGTGAATGGCATCCATTACACTGATTTTATTCATGGAGCGAAGGGAGAGAAATGTAAAAAGCACCATAACAAGAATCATGCAAACAACGGCGATAATTGCCATGACGATTCTCATAGTCTGTGTCGGTAAAATAATATGTATCATAAACTGATTCATCAAAAGTTTACCCAAAGGCATTGCAATGGGAATTCCAATGATACCTCCCACAATGGCAAACGCAATATATTTGACAGCAAACAAAGTCCGATAAGAAAAGGAATATACTCCAATGGCTTTCATAATACCAATTTCTTTTTCTTCTCTTTTAATAGCAGACTTCAGGCTAAAATGAATGGTCATAAAAATCATGCAAACCATAAAAATACCAACTACTGTTAATGCCAAAGCAACTACCAAACCAATCACACCATCATTGGTCGCAAATCGACTTTTATTATCCCAAAATTCTCCCCGGACATCATCCAGCTCAACAAGCATATCGTTTCCTATTGACGATAACGTACTTATATAATCACCTTCCACATCCGACAGAAAAATTTCATACACATCCCTTTTTACCGGAGATTCCTCAAATAGAACTGCATAATCTGCCTCCGAAAAAAGCATACGGTCGTATATGTACGCAGAAGGATCTTTGTAGAAATCTGAAATGATAAACTCATACACATTTCCCATCTGGGTCGTTATGCGAACAATATCACCTTCTCTTGCTTCGGTATTGCTTAGGAGATTTTGAGGGAGCGCTACATAGCCACTTGGCACTTCCAATTTCTCATCCTCTGAATTATAGGGAATGTTTTGTTCTGTTTGTACCGTTGCAAACATCAGCGAAGTTGGTGACAATGGTTCCTCTTTGCCCTCCGCGCTCACATACTCTACCATTGTTCCGGGATAAATCACTCTTTCATTGAAATACATTTTGTCATATTCGGGAACCTTCTCCCAAAAGGCTTCTATTTCTTCACGCTGTCCTTTGCTGTCAGAAATACTGTTTTGAACAATCATGGTAATGTCAGAGGTATTACATATCTCATAAGTATTCTCGCTACCCACAAAACTGCTGTACAGAAGATGGGTACTTATGACAATAAATGCAGAGGCCAATATCATAAAAACAAACAGCGTAATGTTTAGTCCGACTTTATCCGTCAAATCTCTTTTTAACATTCTAAAATACATTGCTCTTTCTCCACTTCTTCAAACTACCAGTTCATGTCTGTCAGCCAGTTTTTTAACTTTCTTTCACGTACGGATAAATCCTGCATATCGTTCAGTTTCCCCAATACCAATTCCCCCTGTATGTTTCCGTCCACCAGATAAATAATACGCTCTGAAACCGCTGCCACACGTTCACTATGAGTAACCATCAGAATGGTTGTTCCGTTTTTATTTGCTTCTGCAAGTTCTTTCATAACTTCCTTGGATGCCTTGGAGTTTAATGCTCCGGTGGGCTCATCTGCAAACAAAACCTTAGGATTGTTAATCAGAGCTCTGCACAAACAGGCTCTCTGTAACTGTCCGCCGGACACTTCCGTAATCTGGCGTTCTGCAGTATCTATGATCTCTAATCGGCGCATCAGCTTCTCTGCCTCTTCATTCACTTTTTCACGACTTTTCAGTTTCGCCTGATAACCCGGAAGTACAATATTGTCCATGATACAGAGCTTTTTCATCATATACATCTGCTGAAAAATAAATCCCATCTTGGTCAGTCTGATGTTAGACATTTCTTTTTCGTTTTTACCTGAAATATTCTCTCCATCAAAAATCACCTCCCCAGCGGTTGCGCGATCCATGCCGCTTACTGTATAAAGCAAGGTGGATTTACCGGAACCACTGGGACCCATAATGGATACAAATTCGCCTTCTTCTACGTTTAAATTCACATTCTGTAAAACATTATTGCTCTGTTTTTCTACAATGTAGGTTTTACACAAATCTTTCGTTTGAATAACTGTTTTATTCATTGTAATTCTTCTCTCCATTTCTACTTACCTTATTGCGAAATGCTCTTCCCTATAATCAAGAAATAGGTGTTTTCTACATCACTTACAGGTCGATAGTAACATTTCAATTCTTAAAAAATCTTTAAAAATTTTAAGAAACATAAAAATTTTCAATAAAAAAGCAGCTCCAAATTAATTTCTCCTGCACTACGAGTAACATAATCAATTTGGTTCTGCTTTCATGTATTTTATATAAATATTAATGAAATGCTTTTAAAGTCGTTTACTACAGCTGTTGTCAAAAATCCTCTTTTCCCATGACCATTTTCAGTAAAAAGAATTACTTCTACTCCTGCTTGCTTCTGTGACAGAAGTTGTAAAGTCTTTGTATTCACGTAATCATCCACTACATAAATACTTTTCTTTGCCTGCTGATATATATCTATGTATGCCGCATCTCACGAAATGCACGCATAATAAATATGCTTTGTTGTTCCGCAAGTTCACCTCTGAGAACGGTAGCTAGCATATAAATTCCTTGTTCTGTGAAT
>JAZSEL010000141.1:0-19575 GCA_045531685.1 Lachnospiraceae bacterium
ACATAGTCTGACATATACTCAAATGCATTATATATATTAGACTTTCCACTTGCATTTGCCCCATAAATGGCAGCAACCGGCAATATCTTCTCACTACCAATAGTTACAACTCTGTCCGAGAACTCCGTCATCTTAGCCGCAGACAAATCTAATGTAGCTTCTTCTCTAAATGATTTGAAATTTTTAAAATTGAATTGTATTAACATAATTGCTACCTCACCTTCTTTTCTACTCTCTATTATATGCTGTTTTTTGCAAAAATCAACATCTAAATGTGATTTTTTCTCAATTAGATGTATTTTGTCATTGAGAACTATTAAAAAACATAAAAAGCAAGGCATCTCTACCTTGCTCTTTATCTTTTTATCATCGAATACTTAACCAATCTTTTTTTCTTCGTATTTCAGAATTCGTCCAATAGTCTGTATAATACGAGAAGAAATCTGATACTACAGGCATATAATATCCTTGTCTTTCTAACTCGCATACCTTCTTGTACATAATTTTTACTATTTCGAACACATACAATACCGAATATCCTTGGAGATAATCCATATTAGCCGCTTCGTCTAACAGCAATCCTACTTGAGTTATTTCTTCCCCGTCCATTCCATAATGAAGAAACATACCTGTTTGTGCAAACATATCTATCATTTCTTTTCTATGCACATATCTCTTTCTCCCATGTTTAGTACTAATTAACTCTTGGATTTTTCTCCATTCTGCTAATACACTCTCATGGTTTATATTTTTTCCTGGCTTCTCCATTATGTTGTCCAAGTTATGATACCTTGTATAACCTGCAAACTCATCTAAAAAAACTAATATTTCTTGGTGAATTCCATTCAATTCTATTAATCCGGCTTTAGACCATAATTCAATCAGATTATGTCCCTTTATATTCTTCTCCGTTATGGTCGGAAACGCTCCCGCATTTTCTCTTCGATACTTCATAATTATTATAATCTTAAGCAATCTTTCTATTGCAATCGAAAGTTCGAAAAAAGCTCGATAATAACTTCCCTTGTCTCCTATTTCTGCTCGACGCAACGAATGCAATCCACTCTTTAAAAGTGCTGATGTCAATTCGCACTCTTCAAGCATTCTTATTTCCTTCTCCTGCATTTTCAGACCTCCACGAATACATTTCTAATACATACTATCGGCTCCTTTCACAGATAAATCAAGTAACCTTTCACCAATTCAAAAAGCAAGGCATCTCTACCTTGCTCTTCTTCGTCTTATATTCACCGTTTCTTCCTCCGGTGCATCTACCTTCACATCCCACGGCACTGCTATGTACTCACTCTCTTCTGCACACCTTGATGTAGCTTCTTCAATCGCCCGTTCCACCTTGCCTGCGTTTGCTTCAATCAAAAGCTTACACAAGAAGTCAGCGGTATCCTCCGCCGAATTCGGATTATGAAAACGATAATTCAATTTTCTCTGTTTCAAGCGGAATCTCCACCTCCTTCTCTGGCTCGTCTTTCTTTTCAATACTATGAGACCCAATCTCAAGTTAGACCTCATTTGAATCTATTTTATTTCAGACAAATCATAAAGTCGTTACCCAAATATTGTACAAAAAGTCTATTCCCACTGTACTTATATTCTCTGCAACCACAAAGTGGCAAGCAGTGCAATGGTATATACCTACTGCATTTTGGGCTTGTTGTGGAGTATCTCCAATCCCCTTAGGATGTTCAATCGTATTGAACAGCTACGCCCTCATGATATGAGTGCTAAACAAACTCTCCCTTCAAAAAAATTTCAACTAATTGATTTCATCAAATAAACATCCTATCAATTCACATCCAACAGCAGATAGATAAGATAAGTATTACTATAATCAGTCTTATTATATTAGTATTATTACATCGTACTTTTTACGAGTCTAGAATCGAACATCTTACGAGTCCAAAATCGTAGTTTCTACGAGTCTAGAATCGTAAAATTTCCGAATGACCGCCTTAGCTTTTACATTTCGTTTATTAAAACACCAAAAAGGCAGACTTCAAAAATCGGAAATCTGCCAAATCATCTTTATTCATTTATCAGCCGAAGGCGTAGCTTCTTCAGAATGCGATTTGAAGAATTCGATGGGTTTGGGATAATGTCCCAACAAGCGAAATCGCAAAACCTGTACAGGTTTGCATTGCTTGCCAGTTTGTATCATTTCTTCGGCATATCATCAAGTCTTTTCACCCTCTCATAAGCCAACTCCAAGAATTGCTGAATATCTAAATGCCCATAATCCCAATTCATGGGTTCTAAGGTTGTGGCGCCCTGATACCCGGTATGTACAATTTTCTCCATAACCCCAGCCCAATCTATATTACCATCAAAAGGCAACTGATGTTGATTATGCCCACCTCCATTATCCTGTAAATGTATTGCCATTAAACGGTTCCCATACATTTTCAGTAAATCTTCATTCGGCGCAGAATTAATGTGATGGCAACTATCATAACAATACCCTGCATTTTTCGAAGGGAACATATCCAACACTTTTTTCAAGTTTTGAACATTACTTAAATTCTCAAAAGCAATTTGAACTCCCTTTTGCTCTGCCTTGCTTATAAGTAACTCCAACCGACTTATCCCCATTTGATTTAATGGATTCTTATCATTAGGCAGATGGATGACCATTGTTGGAACATCATAGTCATAGCAATCCGCCACACATTGCAAATAGCTTTGAAACACACTTTCTCCATCCAAGTTATCCAGTGATAAATTATTTTGCTCATGAACCGGTGCATGAATATTTTCAACATACAATCCTGCATTTCTGGCTAGCCTAACATCTTCCTGATAACCAGCACCTCTACCAAACTGATCGCTCCACCATAACATTACACAGTCAAATCCTGCTCTTTTTATCAATTTATATCTTTCCTCAAAGGGAACATCATAGCCTGCACCATATCCAAAACAATCGTATATTCCTATCATTTCACAGCTCCCAACATCATTTTATATACACTCAATCTCCTACCAAATTGTAGCTTACATAATTATCGTTAACATAATATTATAGAATTCTTCTTTCGCATATTTCTCCATAAACGGACTATGTCCGCACTTCTCCAATATATGTGTTTCGCACTGAACACCGTTTTCTTGTAATGGTATCGTCACACCATTAACCGGATGCGGGTCATATTCCCCTTGTATTAAATACAGTCTGCTCTTAATATTTTTAAAACATTTCATTAACTCTCCGCTAGATCTTAATTTAACAGCTTCACTCCAAACTTTATTATGCATTTCGCTGTCTGTTTTATCCGCTCTATGTTTCTCCCTATTTTCAAGACAATAATTGTCGGATTTCTCAAGAATCTGAGGTATTCTTTTCATATCCTCATCTGTTGCTTCATTTTTATTTAACCTTTTAAATACAGCACTATCTTCTTCTGATAAATTTTTGAATCTACGAGCTCCTATCTCTGAAACATATTTATCTTCAAGAGGTCCACTACCAACCAAAACTACGTTATCAATCATTTCAGGGTATTTTTCAGCAAATAACGCAACCAACCATGCTCCCCAAGAATGGCCAATAAGCGATACTTTATCAGAGCAATTATCTTTAATTTGACAATATAACTCTTCTATCAGTTCATCTATTGAATATTTTGATTGAATTGCTTCAACAACACCTGTTTTTGACAATTCGCTTAATTCTTCTGCAAATCCTTTTAATGAACCTATTGCCCCAGGACCACCATGAACTAAAACTATCTTATATGGTTCTTCGCCATATAAACGCACCATTTGATTTACCCTCCATGATTATAAACAATCTCAAATCACCTCTTCTTATTATAGCAAAAGCACCCTCAGATTTCCACCTGAGAGTGCTCCTACTTTATCCCTATTCAATTGCCCAAATTACTTTACTACTTAATCGTTCTATTTTGCTACCTCCGCATGTACAGTGGATTTGGATATCCCAAACTGCTTTGCGGTCTGTCTCACGGTCGTATTATTTTCAATAATATAATTGGCAATATCGATTGCTCTTTCTTCGATATATTCTTTCAAAGAAATACCCCTCGGAACACTTTTTTACATTGTATGAAGTGTTCTGAGGGGTTATGACTCTTTATTTATTATCCTTCGTTCCAATACTCTTCACTTTCTTCTGCGGTTTGCTGTAATCCCAAACAAAACACGCAATGTTTCATACTCCCAACATCCTTCTTGATTCGGTTAATGAAATATATCCTTTCCCTCTGGCAGATTCTTCCCCTTGTTCCAATTCTCCAAATAATTCCTTAATCGCCTTCCATTCATCCAATTCTTTCATGCTAATAATGGCCTCCCCCAGCGTACGTCTAATGTGCAATATTTTCCGTAAAATTTTCAGCGCTAATATTCCTTTTCACTTTTTTGTGTTTTTTTATTGTCTTCTTTCCGGCAATGTTAGTAATTTTATCAACCTGCATGTATGCATACCCCTTGCTTGTCCGAACAAGCAAAATATCTCCCGGCACAACTGCCTCATGAATAGTATAAACCCAAGCATATCTCTTACCGTTCTTCATAACATAAGTTTTTTGTTCTGTATTATATTCCACGTGATGCCCAATTACCAATTTAGCAATAGGACTTCCTTTCGGGACTTCCGTAATATCTACTTTGCAGTCGTATTTCTCCGATAATAGATATGCTATGTAGCCATCACGGATTTTTCTGTTCTCATCTACTATAATTCCATGTGCTAATTCCGTATTCTCCAGATAATACTTTTCATACCGGCTATACTTCACCGCACTTGGTTCTGTCATGTGCTGTATATCGATTTCTCCTAAAGTACAACTATTTGTCTGCATTCCACTAATTACTTTAGGCAAATATTTTCTGAGTCGCTCATCTGAGGCAATAACCTCTAATACTCCGGTTATGGTTTCTTCTCTGGTATCTCTTTCCACCGGAATATACATATTGGCAACTCCGGAATACTTCCAGCCCTGCTTTTCAATAAGTGTATCCATATACTTTATATCTTCTTCAACACTTCCCCTATCTCCCTCATCATCCAAATTGTAATCCAAGTATACAAAAATCATATCATTCATATGTGCTCCCCCTTTAAATCTATATTTTCATTCTTGCTATTTTTCTTCATCCGTATTACAATCTACTTCAGAAGAAGCGGGTTTCTGACCATCTGACAAATTTGTCCATGATGGGTATCTCGTTTCTTTTTTTTGAACATCATGCAAATACAACTTATCCATCGCGATGGACTCATTGTAAATGATTGTGTTCCTGAGTCTAATTTAAACTCGCGGAATTCTGCGAGTTTAAAATCTTCATTTGATAGTTCTTCCCATTCCATATTGTCATACATCATTTTCACTCATTAATTCTTCTGCCTCAAGTTTAAGACGTTCCACAATATCCCTAATAATTCTACTATCTTCAATCAAATTAACTCCGAAACACTTCTTCCCTGCATCCTTTACAGATGCCCCGATGTGATAAGCATATGCATCATCAATAATCAGGAAACGATCATGAAACGTGCTCGTGTATCTTACTTCCAATGTTGGATACTGTTCGTTAAATTTTTTAATATCCGCCCCTGATAATCTCGTCCCTCTTGCTGTATAAATAATAACTTCAATATCGGATTTTTTCTTGGCTAATATGTTTAATGTATCTACATCGACATAGTTGTCTATTAACACCAATTTTCCATTTGAGGTCACAATTTGTGACCTCAAAGAATCATATTCTCCCCTCTGATATACCTTTTGAATATATTCTATATTATTAGTATCTTTATTTCAAGCAATATTTATTGTATACTTTTATTATTATAAATATATTGCGAGGGGTTCATTTATGGATGGAGAAAATTACGGTACTCTAATTAAAGAATTAAGAATTCAGAACGGGCTGACCCAAAATCAAGTCGCCGAATCTCTTGGCGTTACGCCCGGATATATTAGTAATGTTGAAAACAATCGTACTGCTATGTCTCTGCGTATACTCACCTATTATGCTCGATTAGTGGGATGTTCTTTGGATTCTCTTGTCGGGGAATTAGAGCCGGATTATACGGAAACCGCACTGGATAGAGAACTGTACAACGCCATCATGGGATTGGATGTTAAGACTAAGGAAAAATTGTTGAAAACAATTGAATTGTGGAAGAAATAAAGCATCATTCAATCCCACAAATTTTGATGTCCTGCCCATCACAAAACTGTTGTTTTCCGTTACATATTTTTGTATTATTATGGTAGTTTCCACAAATGAAGAAAGGACTTTTGGACAATGGAACACTCAAAGAAGAACAGTACTGTTAATTTTGAACAACTGGCCGATAAGCAAGTTGGTATTATCTATTTATTAATGTCACTTTTTTTAACCGCTGCCTATTCCATAGAGGTAATAGAAGGCTCCCAGCCTCCTGGATTTTTAATTGCCTTCGTTACTGCTGACTGGGGTGCTTTTATTTTATCCCTTTTGGCTAAGTCCATCCGTAAAGGCAAAGGTAATTTACACCGATGGGTGCTCGCTACCGGATATTCCTTATTCTATATTTTAATTTTATCCAGTCTTAAGAACCCATTAATATTTGTATATATTATCCCGATTATGGTTATCATGGCATTGTATCAGAATTTTAAGCTTTTGCTTCTGATTATGGCTGCAAACCTTATCGGAGTTATTTCCTTCATCATCAACACCGCAAACCGAGGTGATATTGATGGTTCCATGGTAGATTCTTTCAAAATTGTATTTGCGGCATCCATTATGATTAATCTGTCCGTTTACTTAATGATCCGCTATTTGGTTAAGCTGAATGCCCATAATGTTTCTACGGTTACCCAGAATCTGAACAAAGTAAAGGAAACCGTATCCAAGGTAAAAGAAGTAAGTAATTCTGTCGTAGACGGTGTAAATGCCGTAAAAGAATATGCTGACGACAACCGTGCCGGAACTTCTACCGTTGTAGACGATATGGCCATGATTACGGAACAGTATTCTATTCTGGATGAAAACACCTCCTCCAGTCTGGAAATGACCAAGGCCATTTCCACACAGGTGGCGCAGGTTTCTACTCTGGTAGACGAGACAGTTTCTCTGGTTCATCAATCCGCAGAGCACGCATCTGCCAGCAACACCCAGTTAAACGACGCTCTGGTATCAGCAAGAGAAATGAGAGAACTTGCTGATAAGATGGAAACCGTCTTAGCCGAATTTAAGGACGAATTCGAAAAAGTAAAAACTGAAACAAGTACGATTAACAATATTTCTTCACAGACCAATTTATTGGCACTTAACGCTTCCATCGAGGCCGCAAGAGCGGGTGAAGCAGGAAAGGGCTTCAGCGTGGTAGCAGATGAAATCCGCAACCTGTCCGATGGCACCAAGCAATCCTCAGCAAGTATTATGAATGCCTTAGAGGTATTGGGCATTACATCCGATAATATGACTACCTCAATTGAGCGGATTATCCAATTAATTGCGGAAACAGCAGAAAAAATCGAAGTGGTTGGCAACAGTGTTTCTTCCATCAGTTCCGATAGTATCGTACTCGGAGAAAATGTAACCAACATTAATCAATCCATCGGGGAAGTGGAAACTTCAAATATCCAATTAGTGGAAAACATGAACCGTGTAACTGATATTATGAGTTCCATTATTGATAAAATTGAAGAGACCGCCAATAATTCCAAAGACATGCGAAGCAAGAACGAGGAAACTTCTGCCCACGTTATTAGTATTGAGCACATGATCAGTAAATTGATTGAAGAATTAAGCTCCAGCGGAATTATGGATATCAGCGATGTGCAAACCGGCATGGGTGTTTCCCTGAAATTAGCAAACGGCACAGCAGAGCACAAGGGATTTATCGCCGATGTAGCGGATACGGTTCTTAGTATTTCCATGGAAGGAACCGGCTGTTCTTCCCTCTCCGGAACCTGCGATATTGCCATTATCGTAGAAAATACTACTTATCATTGGAAAAATGCTTCCATCCTCCAAGCCAAGGACAACATGGTTTCTGTCCGGGTTGATGGCAAACCAATGGTAGCAAACCGTAGAAAATTCCCAAGACTGCCGCTGTCTAACTCTTGTGAAATCAAACTAAAATCCGGAGTTTCCGCAAGCGGTACCATGAAAAACATCAGTGGTGGCGGATTGGCTTTTACAACCGGTGATGCAGATATCAAAATAGGAGAATTAATAAAGATTCGTATCCTTAATTTCCCTGTTCAGAAAGATTTATCCGCTGTCGCAATCCGTAAAGCAGACCTGGCCGACAACACAATCCAGTACAGCTGTCGAATGCTCGATGACGATATGGATATAGCTTCTTATGTTGACGCCAAGTTACAATAACTACAGCTATTGCATTCAAAAAAGTCCGAATCATACCATGTATGGTTCGGGCTCTTTTTTGTACTTTTTGCGTAAAATATAATAATGCTTTTTTCATGGCAAAGTGGTATATTAGTCTGTGGAGGGAAAAATATGTTAAACAAAAAAAACAATACCCCACAAGGGCTTAAAATTATAATTGTAGGTTGCGGCAAGGTTGGTTCTACCCTGATTGAACAACTGGCATCTGAAGGACATGATATTACTGTCATTGATAAGAATCACGAAATCATACAGGAGATGACCAATCTCTATGACGTTATGGGAATTGTTGGCAACGGAGCCAGCTATAGTGTCCAGACAGAAGCAGGCATTGAAAATACGGATTTAATCATTGCGGTAACCCAATCGGATGAATTGAATCTGTTATGCTGTACCATTGCCAAACGGGTAGGTAATTGTGCTGCTATTGCACGTGTCCGTAATCCGGAATACAACAAAGAGATGGGATACCTACGTGACCGCCTTGGTTTAGCCATGATTATCAACCCGGAATATGAAGTTTCCAAGGAGATTTCCCGTATTCTTTATCTTCCATCTGCTTTGGAGGTCAACTCTTTTGCCCACGGGCAGGCAGAACTCATTAAATTTAAAATTCCGGAAGGAAACATTCTTGACGGAATGATGATTATGAATCTTAGCCGGCATATCGAAACGAAGGTTTTAATTTGTGCCATTGAGCGCGATGGGGAAGTTTTTATTCCTGCCGGTAATTTTACCATGCAATCCGGAGACGTCATCTCTTTTGTCTCTTCTCACAAGAAGGTTAAACCATTCTTAAAAAATATTGGTTTTAAGACAAATAAAGTAAAAGACACCATGATTATCGGAGGCGGTAAAGCCGCATATTATCTTGCTAACCGGCTTCTCTCCATGGGCATTTCCGTTAAAATTATCGAATCCGACAAAAAGCGTTGCGAGGAACTGAGCACTCTCCTTCCTCAGGCAATCATAATTAACGGAGACGGAACCGATGAAGAGCTTTTGCGTGAAGAAGGGTTAGAGTATGTGGAATCGTTTGTTCCCCTTACCGGAATCGATGAAGAAAACATTCTTCTCACCTTACATGCCAGACAGGTTTCTAAGGCCAAGGTTATTACCAAGATTAACCGTATTAACTTTAAGAATGTTATCAGTGGTCTGGATTTGGGCAGTGTTGTATATCCAAAATATATTACTTCCGAAGCTATTATTGCCTATGTCCGCGCGAAAAAGGACTCTATGAACAGTAACATCGAAACCTTATACCATATGTTTGACCACCGGGTAGAAGCAATTGAATTCCGTGTAGATGAAAAATCCAATGTAACGGATATTCCTTTCAAGGACTTAAAATTGAAAAAAAATCTGTTAGTATCCTTTATCAACCGCAATGGTAATATCATTATTCCTAATGGTATGGACAGCATACATTTGGGAGATACTGTTATGATTGTAACCACACATACCGGTTTCCACGATATACAGGATATTTTAGCAGACTAACAACGAGGGACTTATGAATCGCGCAATTATTCGATATATTCTAGGCATTGTACTTAAGATTGAAGGAGTTCTCATGCTTCTGCCATGCATAGTGGCACTTATCTATCAGGAAGTACAAGGCATATATTACATAATTATAGCCGTTTTGGCTTTTCTTCTCGGCCTGCTTCTTACAAAAAAGAAGCCTAAAAACCATGTTTTTTATTTGAAAGAGGGTTGTCTGGTTACAGCTCTAAGCTGGATTGAACTTAGTCTGGTAGGTGCCCTTCCGTTTGTGTTATCCGGAGAGATTCCTTCCTTTACTGACGCTTTGTTTGAAACCATTTCCGGCTTTACCACTACCGGTGCCAGTATCTTATCCGATGTGGAAGCCTTATCACATACTTCCTTAATCTGGAGAAGCTTTACGCATTGGATTGGCGGTATGGGAATTCTGGTATTCCTCATGGCCATTGTGCCCATGAGTGGTGGTTCCAACATTAACCTTATGAAGGCAGAGAGCCCGGGGCCGTCCGTTTCCAAACTGGTCCCTAAAATGAAGCATACTGCCCGGATTTTATATCTCATCTATTTTGCAATGACCTTATTGCAATTTATCCTGCTGTTAGCAGGCAATATGCCGATCTTTGATGCTATTACAACTGCTTTTGGTACCGCAGGAACCGGTGGTTTTGGAATTAAAAATGATAGCATTGCCGGATATTCTCCATATATCCAGTGGGTGATTTCGGTATTTATGCTTCTATTCGGTATTAATTTCAATGCTTTCTATTTAATACTGTTTGGGCAGTTTAAAAAAGCTTTTTCCATGGAAGAGGTCCGGACCTATTTTCTTATTATCCTTTCGGCAATAACGATTATTTGTCTGGAACTGGTCCGTAACTCCATGGGTATCCGGGAAGCTTTGACTCATTCCACTTTTCAGGTGGCGTCCATTATGACTACTACCGGATTTGCAACAACGGATTTCAACCAATGGACTGCCTTAAGCAGAACCATACTGGTGTTATTAATGTTTATCGGTGCCTGTGCCGGAAGTACCGGTGGTGGTATTAAAGTATCCCGTTTATTAATTGCCATGAAAACCATTACGAAAGAAATCGGTTCCTATTTGCATCCAAGAAGTGTCAAGAAAATCAAGCTTGACGGTAAAGCTGTTGAACAGGAATCTTTACAGGCGATTCACGTATATTTTATTACCTTTTTTGTAATTTTCATTTTCTCTGTATTTGCCATTTCTTTAGAAGAAAAGGATTTAATTACGAATTTTACGGCAGTAGCTGCTACCATTAACAATATTGGTCCCGGTCTGGAAATGGTCGGACCAACCGCTAACTTTGCTCATTTTACTCTCTTTTCCAAATGGGTATTGATGTTCGATATGTTGGCCGGCCGCTTAGAATTATTCCCGATGTTAATGTTATTTGTTCCGCAAGTATGGAAGGATTTCTTTACCCGTTACGATAGAAGTTCTAAGGAAGAATAAATCCATGTAAAAAACCCGCCAATGGTTCACATTAGCGGGTTTTTCTTATTCCTCACGGTTACTTCCCAATTCTTCTTTTATCTTTCGTTTATTACGATACATCAAAATATCCGAACGGCTTCGCATCTCTTCGATGT
Source organism: Lachnospiraceae bacterium (assembly GCA_045531685.1). Classification (GTDB taxonomy): domain Bacteria; phylum Bacillota; class Clostridia; order Lachnospirales; family Lachnospiraceae; genus RGIG8767. The sequence continues at coordinate 11,515 of JAZSEL010000141.1, forward strand.
CCTCATCCAATTCTTTATCATACATTGCATATCCTGCCGCAATGCGGATAGGATATCCCTCCTCGGAAATATTGGCATTATACCGAATCTGTTCCATTTCCAGTTTCAAGAGAAGATTCTCTACCGGACAGGACGCCCCGTTTCGGACAATGGCACAAAATTCATCCCCGCCAATCCGGTAGCAGCGTCCGTACGGAGCCAACAGCTGCTCAATCATCCCTGCTGCCGTTACGATGTATTTATCGCCCTGTGCATGACCCTTGGTATCATTACATTCCTTCAAATCATTTAAGTCAAAGGTCATAATCATAAAGCCTGTTAAATCCACGATCTTTTTGGTATCAATGTGATACGCATTACGGTTATATAAGCCCGTTAATGTATCGGTAATAGCCAATTCCTCATAAATAGCCGCATACTTACCCTTCTCCATCATCTTCAATGCATCATTGGCAGACTGTGCGGCCACCAGCGTAGCAAAAATCAAAAATCCGATGTGACTTACGGTTGCAACATCTTCTCTGCCCGTAAAGTAATTAATAAATCCTGCCGTTACGGCAATGATAACGATAATCCCTGCTATCGCCAGCAATAGCGGCTTTACAACCACTGTTTTATTATGTACTGCCTTTATCACCAAAGCAAACGCGTAGGAGAGACAGACTACCAGAATCAGATGGGTTGTAATTACCGTTTCCTTTAAATCAAGAAGACCTACCATATGCAAAGCCACTGTGACAAATGCTTCCACTACAATCAGCCGTGAAAAGACATCCCAAAACGGTCCCTGCTTTTCTCCCGTATATTCCCTGACAAAAATAACAAATGTTGGTGCCATAGCCTTTAACAGTATAAATGCTGCAAACGAACACGCTACCCTGTTATCAAATAAAATCATCGAGCCATCCGTTTCATTAAATGCCCAAAGTCCGAAAACTAACGCCAATACCCCTAAATAGAATATGCCATTGGTTGAATCCGCTTTTTTCTGTACAAAATACCATATTGCAATCAAAGCGATTCCTATCAATAGGATAATGGCACTACTGGCCATTGATAACATAGAGGCTTCCAGAATGGAACAATACAGCTCCCTATCGTTCCCTGCATACACAAAAATGGACTTCATTTCAACAGAAGGATATACATTTTCCAGCGTTATCTTCACAGTCCGGGTTCCATCGGGAATATGGACAAAGTTCCATTGGTTTCCCGGTGTATGTCCCCATATACTATCTGAACTCTGTACCTCATATACACTGGCACGGTCGCAATATACTACCACATTCTGATGATTGGTATAAAAAGCAATCCCCTGACCTGCCACGTTTTCTTCCTGTATATCGTAACTATATGCGGTTATCTCTTCGCTCTCTTTTTGTATCTTATCCGGTTCAATATGAACTATATTGGCTGATTCACTCCCCGTATTCTTACTTGCAAATGCGGCCACTATCAGGACAAGCGCAACATTAGTCGTAAGTAAATACAAACCTTTTATCCCTTTACGCACAATACCTTCCTCCGGTCATTAATTTACGATTCTTCTTACTGCCAGAATCTCTTTGTAGGTTGCTGTTCCGTATTTAATTCCTGTTGCCGGTGTACTGGCATGTACAATCCTGCCTCCCCCGAGATAGATTGCTACATGTCCCGCATAACAGATAATATCCCCCGGTTGCGCATCCGCATAAGTTACTCCGCGTCCTGCGCTCCGCTGTGCGGTAGAGGTTCTTGGTATACTATAACCAAAAGCTTTATATACAGAATAGGTGAATCCCGAGCAGTCTGCCCCGTTGGTCAGACTGGTACCCCCCAGTACATATGGATTTCCTACAAATTTACATGCATAATTAGCAATTTCTTTGCCGCTGGCACTTCCCTTGGCACTACTGATAATGCTTGCCGAATCCAGACTGCCCGAATTCTTTTTGGCTGCAGCCTCTGCTGCTTTGCGGGCTTCTTCTTCCAGTTTCTTAATCTGACTGTTTTGCTGCTTAATCTTTGCTTTATATGCTGCCGCCTCTTGTTTTGCCTTTGCAAGCTGTGTCTCAAAATCTTTCTGCTGTTGCTCTTTTTCAGCAATTAATTCATCTAAAATTTCTTTTTCCAATTCCAGTTCATATAAAGATGCCTCCAGCTCCGACTGTTCCTCTTCCAACTTAAGTTTGGTGTCTTCCACCTTTTCTTTGGCAGCTATGTACTCATTGAGAAGGTTCTGATCATATTCATACATCTGCTCAATGTACTCTGCACGATTCATGACATCTCCAATACTGCTTGCTCCCAATAAAAGAGTCACATACGAACTGTCACCTTTTTCGTACATATACTGGATTCGCTTCTTCATAGCCTGATATTGTTCTTCTTCTGTTTTAATAGCCTCTTCTAATTCCGCTTGGGTTATCTCTATCTGTTCTCTTACTTCCTCAATATCTTCTTCCAGCATACTCACACTTGCCAGAATCTCTACCAACTGGTCATCCAAAACCGCAAGTTCTTCTGTAATTCCTTTGGATTCATTGGAAAGCTCCGTTATATTTTTGTTCACTTCGCCAAGCTTAGCTTCATTCTCTGCCTTCTGTTGCCTTAATTGGGAAAGGGATGTTGCGTACACAGACATGGGCTGTACCATAAACAATATGAAACTTATACTTAATAAAAGAAATCTATTTCTCATTCTCTATCATAAACCTATTTTTCTACATGGTTAATTGCATACTCATACATTTTTATTCTACTATGTTTTCACATGTTGATACAAGCAAATTCCCCAAAAAAGGCCTGGAAAATTATTCTTTTATACACAAAAGACCTCAAAGGATTCTTTTCCCATCTCGAATCCCTTGAGGTCTATTATTTTACTACGTGAATATTACTCTTCAACCGCTTCTGTTTCTGCTGCTGTTTCTGCCGGAATTTCTGTGATTACCGCATTATCAATGATAAATTCAAGAACCTTATTGGTTAATAAATAGTCACGATAATCTTCCATGCTGGCGTTTTCCTTGTATGCTTCCGGTGATTCATAACCAAGATTTGCATAGTTTAGCGCTAAATCCGCTTCCACTTCTTCATCGGTTACCGTAATGCCTTCCTGCTTGGCAATCAATGCACATGCCATAGCCTGACGTGTGGACTTAGCCGCACCTTCTTCAATCTGCACATTAAACTCTTCTTCGGTTGTTCCGTAAGCCTGTGTGATAAAAGTATTCAAATCCATACCGTAGGCAGATGCATAATTTTCAAAATTAGCTCTAATCTGCTCCTGATAATAGTTGTATAAGCCTTCCGGAAGCTCGTCTGTGAATTCACAGCCCTCTGTTAAAATATCAATCGCCTGATTCTGTAATTCCGTCGTATAAGTAGCTTCTGCACTATCTTCTAAGGAAATAATAACGGAATTGCGGAAGTCCTCTACATCCGTATTGCCAAACTGCGCTACGAATTCATCATTTAACTCAGCATCTTTTGAAACACTGATGCTATTAACTGTTACCGTAAATACAACTTCCTGTCCTGCCAACTCTGTCTTTGCATAGTTCTCAGGGAATGTGAGGTTCAAATCAACTGTCTCACCAACATTGACACCGATAAGACCATCTTCAAATCCGTCAATAAAAGAACCGGAGCCAATTGTAAGATCATATCCCTGGGCAGTACCGCCTTCAAAAGCCACTCCATCCTTCTTACCTTCGTAGTCAATGTTTGCAATATCGCCTTCCTGTACCGGACGTCCTGTTACCTCTTCATATACAGGATACTGACTCAGGATGAAATCAATATATGACTCAATATACTCATCTGTTATTTCTGTCTTTGTTGCACTCAATTCCATTCCTTTATATTCCGGAATCGCTGTAACATACTTTTCTAATTTTGTGTTACTTAAATTTGTTTCAGCAGTACTACCACAGCCAACTGCCATAGCTGCCATCATAGTTACTGACATCACAATCGCCAATACTCGTTTCATTTTTCAAACCAAACCTTTCTTCATTGAAATCACGTAAAAAAATACGCAACACCACATTTATACCACATTTTCTTCTAACATAAAACCCTAAATGAAAATTTCATAATTATTTCACATTTTATACCGATACCGTCCCAAATACTTCCTTTCTTTCGTATTGCTTATTATTCAAAAAAATGGTAAAATTGTTCTGTTATTATATTTGAAGGAGGGTAATCATGAATACAGGAACAATTGTATTGTTGGTTATTTTAGCCGTTTTACTTGTTGCAGTTATCGCACTCTATTTCTTAGGTAAGAAAGCACAGAAAAGACAGGCAGAACAGCAGGAACAGTTAGAAGCAATGAAGCAGACCGTTTCTATGCTGATTATTGATAAGAAGCGCATGAAATTAAAGGACTCAGGACTTCCTCAGGCGGTTATTGAGCAGGCTCCTCGTTTAATGCGTGGTTCTAAGCTTCCTATCGTAAAAGCAAAGATCGGACCTCAGGTTATGTCTTTGGTATGTGAAGAAAAGATTTTTGATCAGGTTCCGGTTAAAAAAGAAGTAAAAGCTACCGTAAGCGGTATCTACATCACAGCTGTGAAGGGCTTACACGGTAAGAATCAGGCTGTAGAGCAGAAGAAGAAAGGCTTTTTCAAACGCGCCCTTGAACAGGCACAGGAAAAAGCAGGTGCAAAACCGATTAAGTAGTTTGCTGATGAAAACGTGATTTCGTTTACAAATAAGAAAAGGAGCTGTCATACAGTGTTTTTTGCCAACGTGGCCTAAGGCTAACAAAACACTATATGACAGCTCCTTTTCATTATACATCTTCTCCCGTTTTCAGCACCAACCATATGCTTTCTCCTGAGTCATTTTAGTTTGGGAGGGCTGTTACGGCGATGGCTATCTTGCAATCTGCAAGGAATTCGTAGTTGATGTCCAGGGCGTAATCTACGCTGATATCCATTTTACTCTCCTCTAACTGAAGGGCGATTTTCCGGGTGTCGATTCCGACTACCAGGTTGCCGAACGGAGTGGCGTAGTTTGTCATATTCTTTTCATTCTGGGTAAAGGTAAGGGTGGTATTTACTGCCCCCTTTTTGGCTACCTGAACTTCATTCTCTCTGAATTTAATACGGTTTTTAATGATTTCGGTGCTTCCCTCAACCGGTTCTTCATACATCAGATAATGAGAACCGTTTCTCTCAAAATATTGTCCCCTCTGAATCACTTCGATTTCTTCCGGATCCTCTGCACCTTCAAACTGCATGCCTTTAATGGCAATTAGTACATCTTTTGTCATGTATTCTAATACTCCTCAATGTGAATCACTTGTGCCGATAAAATTCCGTATTTCAAAATGGAATTGGCAAATGTTTTAAATTTATCCGCGCCATCGGATACAAAAAACTGGTACTGGTTAGTGCCCAGTCTCTGTGTGGTAGGATTCAACAAATTCTCCCGTTCCAACAATGAACGCAATTCTATGGCTGTTTCATACGCCGGATTTACTAATGTAACCTGTTCCCCCATAATGCGCCCTACTGTAGAACGGATTAACGGATAATGGGTACATCCCAAAATCAGCGTATCAATATCAATATCTTTTAACTCATTCAAATATCTGGTTGCAATTTCATCTGTAACCGGGTCTTCCAATAAACCTTCTTCTACCAAAGGTACAAATAAAGGACATGCTTTTCCGATTACCTGGATATCCGGCTTTATTCCCTGTATGTACTCTGTGTATATTCCGCTCTGAATCGTTCCTGCCGTAGCAATAACTCCAACCTTCCCGTTGCGGGTTGCTTCTGCAGCCACCTTAGCTCCCGGCTTTACCACACCAATAATCGGGATATCCAGTTCCTTTTCGATTTCATCCAAAGCGTAGGCACTTGCTGTATTACAAGCCACCACAATTGCCTTTACATTCTGGGTCTTTAAAAAACGGATAATCTGCTTTGAATATTTTGTAATTGTTTCTTTTGATTTATTTCCATAAGGAACTCTGGCGGTATCTCCAAAATACACCAGTCTCTCATTCGGAATCTGACGCATAATTTCCCTGGCTACCGTAAGTCCGCCTACTCCGGAGTCAAAAACTCCAATGGGTGCCGTCGGGTCCTTTATCCCCAACTGTTGCTCTAATTCTAATTTTTCCATTCAATTATTCCCTCTTCTGCTAAGTACTGAAGCAATTTAGACGAAACCTGTATCTGTTCCGGTCCTGCATACAGCAATGCAGACAAATCTGCATTTCCATTACTATTCCATGGGTTTTCCAAATCCTGCAGATTCTCTTCTATTATATATTCATACGTATCCGAAAGTAGAATATATTCCGGATACAATACTCCAAACATGGCAACGCTCGTAACTGCCATAATTAATGATAACATATGCTTTTTCATTTCCAAGCCTCCTTTTATGAAAGCATTGACGGAAATGAAAGTGTTTATTCTTATATTATCTCTTATTTTTTCTCCAGACGGATTTGACGGATAATGGATTTTTCCTGATTCTCAATATGTTGTCTGATGGCATCCTTAGCTGCATCCACGTCCCGCTTTTCAATACTGTCGCAAATCTGACGGTGTTCCTTTACCAGCATTGCATGCTGGGAATCGTCCTTAATGTATTCGAAACGATACCGATACATCTGCTCAGCCAGATTATTAATCATCTGTGTAAGCCTTGGATTCCCTGCTGCTTTAAAAATAATATCATGAAATGCTACATCTGCTTTGGCAATTACATGTACATCCTTACTCTCGGTTGCTTTTTCAAAAGCCCTGCATGCTTCATGAAGCTCTTCCACTTCATCTCTGGTAATACGGGCACATGCCAACTCCACTGCCAAAACATCGAGGGCACAACGGACTTCCAACACGTCAGACATGCTCTTTTCCGTAATCTGTGCAACCTGCGCACCACGTCTTGGAACCATGATTACCAATCCCTCCAGCTCCAACATACGGATAGCCTCACGGATTGGGGTACGGCTTACTCCCAATTTATTGGCAAGATGAATCTCCAAAAGTCTCTCTCCCGGTTTCATCTCCCCTGTTAATATTGCCTGACGAAGGGTACGGAATACCACATCGCGAAGCGGTAAAAACTCATCCATCATACTTGTCTTGAAGTCTCCCATGTGAATCCTCCTATTCCATGATTCCGGTCTCTTTTGCAAAGGTTGTCACAAATCCCTGTTTTACAAGTCCGGTTTTTTCTAATTCCTTAAGTGCCTTATCCGCAGTTTTCCTCTCTGTAAAAATACCAAATACAGTAGGTCCGCTTCCGCTCATTAACGCATTCTCTGCTCCGTTATCTAACAGGCATTGCTTCATTTTTGCAATCTCCGGATAGCGTTTTACGGTTACAGTCTCCAATACATTCCCCATCTTATCCGTTACATCCTTTAAGCTGCCTTTTTGAATGGCTTCTACCATACCATCCATGTCCGGATGCTCTTGGACCGTTTCAATATGAAGATTCTCGTATACATATTTGGTAGACACCCCTATTGGCGGCTTCGCTATTACGATATAACAATCCGGTGCATCGGGAAGCTTGGTTAATATCTCACCGATTCCCTCCGATAAACAAGTACCGCCATAGATACAATACGGTACGTCCGCACCAATTTTTACGCCAATTTCTGCCAATTCCTCTTTGCTGTATCCAAACCCAAACAAAGCATTTAATGCAAGAAGGGTTGCTGCCGCATCCGTACTGCCTCCCGCCATACCGGCTGCAATAGGAATGTTCTTATTTAAATGGATGGAAACACCATATTCGTTTCCGGCCTTTTGAAATAACAATTTGGCCGCCTTATAAATCAAATTATCCTCGTTTAAAGGAAGTTCCCCCGCATTGGAGGTAATGGTAATCTCCTTGGTCTCTTCCTTTACTACGGTAAGCTCATCATACAAATCCACAGTCTGCATAACCATCTTTACTTCATGATAGCCATTTTCCAGTCGTCGCAAGACATCCAGACCCAAGTTTACCTTGGCCATGGCCTTAATTCTTATCTGATTCATGCCTTTTCCTCCAGATTGCATATTGTATACATAAATTGTTCTTAATTATATACAA
>JAZSEL010000128.1:0-9889 GCA_045531685.1 Lachnospiraceae bacterium
ATATAGGTAATTGTTAAATGATTTCCTCCTATGATGTGGATAACTTTCTGCTATATAAGGAGAGAAAAAACGGTCACTATTCAGGACGGTTTCTGAATTGACATAAATCATCAGATTTTGGGCGTACCTTAACAAGCCCATAAATGAACTATGACAACTGAATACTTTTTCAGGCAATTAAAGGTTTCAGGCTCCGGATGTATTGAGGGCAATTCATGCTGTGGGCAACAATAACGGTAAGCTGGCTTGCAATCCCGGCAAGAAAAACATCCGCTTTTGTGGTGGTATGGTTGCGGGATTTTCTTCCGGCAACGCACATGTTGATCTTTAAGTGGTCAATGGAACGCTCCACAATGGTTCTGATCTTGTACAGGGAATTCCATTCTTCGGAATCTCTCTGAATGCCGGGGAACATACGAAGATCCAGATTTTCGTATGTATAAGTGGTACGTCCTTTGGTCGCTGTAGAACAGGGATTTTGACAATCACAGATATATTTTCCATTTGCCATGTGAACCTTCGGGCAGGTCCATTTGATGCGGTCAGCACGTCCCTTTTCCCGGGTAACACCACAATACTTCATGGCAAGTGAAAGATCATTTGGACAAGTAGGATATCCGTATTCATTGTAACCGACTTTTTTAAGGGAGCTTTCGTTTCTGGGGTTATAAGGGATCAGGGCTTTGGGAAAATGAAAGTCATTCAGCAGCATACCATAGGTTTCAATGGTATCGAAGGAGGAATCGCCCAGAAAAGTGCTTGGATGGAAGTCAGGGTGCAGGGAAAAGAAATCGTAAAGCACCGGTTTTAAGGAAGTAGCATCCCCAATAGATTTATCCTCATCAGGGGAAGTGGATTTCTTTTCAATGTTCATCTCCGGGTGAGCTGCTTTAAAAACATCATCCAGAAAGGTAATGTGCCGGATAATACCCAGACCATTTGTCAGGATAGCAAATTTATCTGCATAACAGAAGTGCCCGTTGATATACTGATGTTTTGCATCCGAACAGGCGGCAGCCTGTGAAGGCATAAGCCCATAAGCCATCTTGTAAGGGTCAACATCAGGATTATCCTTGTAATAAGCCTTGAGTTTGCGAATAAGAGCATTGAGGGTTTTAGGATTGTTTTCCGTGACATAAAGTTCTATGGCAGAAGTATCAAAGGTAAGGATCTGCGCCAGGGAGGAATCGATCTGCTGGCAGATAGGTTCGGTATAGTCAACCATCTGCTGAAACATGAGTTCAATGTAGTCTGCAAAGCGCAGTTTAAATCGTGTAAACAAAGGGGCATCGGGAACTTTGGAAAAACCACAGAAACACTTAAGCTCCTTACAAAGATTCAGTAAGAGTATAAGCAGGGAATCTGTAGGAATGGAAAAGATTTTTTGCAGGATAAGAGCAGAAAGGAACCCGGTAAGCGGATAGTCCCGTTTACGTCCAAGGCGCTGATAGAAAGCGTGATAAAAAGCAGGTGGAATGAAGAGAGAAATATCAAAATGCTGTTCCAAGAGTTGAAAGAAAGAAGGGACATCATCCAGAAACATTTCGTTACAGTCGGAAAAAGTATCTTTAAGAGAGATCTGATGATAATTGGTAGCCAAAAATTTTCTTCTCCTCTTATGTGTGGGATATTTGGTGGTACTTATATTTTACCATAAGCGGAGAGAAAATTTATATATAAACAAGGAGAAAACCCAGTAAAATCAAGGGGTTTCGGCATTTAACAAATGCCTATAAAATATATATACAAGGAGAATCGGCTATGGAAAAGAAAAGTTTTGTGTTCTGTGGCGTGAATCAGACCAAAATTGATGAAATGGTGAGATTTAGGGAAATCAGCTATGAAAGGAGGAGTGGGTCAAATGCATTTTAAACCGACTGATGAGATTTTATCCAATCCTTTTATAGGATTTGTAAGCTTCAATCATTTTCGTGGGGATCCTCTGTTTTCTGAAACCGGTACTACGGATGGCTGGAAAAAGGAGCGGTATCCGATTTATGATTTCGTGGAAGAAAAGGGGAATCTGACAGGATGGCATCCTGATACAGAGTTGGCATATATCCGTATTATCTGGAAAGATTTTGAACCGGAGGAAGGATGTTTTTGCTATGAGTTGATTGATGATATTTTGAAAAAAGCACGAGAACATCAACAGCATGTTATTCTTCGCTTGATGCCTCATACGACAAAATCCTTTGAGGATGTGCCTGACTGGCTTCGGGCTCAGATTCCATGTCCGGAGCGTCCCGAGCAAGGGCGGGTAAAGGATTCTCCTGCCGATCCTTTATTTTACGAAAAATTTACAGAAGCAATCCGTAGATTGGCACTTCGGTATGATTCCGATCCTGTACTCTATGCAATGGATATTTCTCTTAGCGGCGCATGGGGCGAAGGTCATAACTATCATTTGATTCCACAGGATAGCGCAGAACAGTTAATGAAAACTTATGCGGAAAATTTTCCTAATACGCATCTGTTTGGTCAGATATGTGCACCGGAATTGACAGAAATTGTTAGACGCAATAATCATCTGGTTGGGTGGCGAGCAGACGGATTTGGAGAACCTGAACATATGGAGGAGTATTTGCCCAAGCGTATTAATCCTCTAATGACGGACTATTGGAAGCAGGCTCCGATATCCTGTGAAGCATTTTGGTATATGAATGAATGGGAACGCCAGGGATGGGATATTGATGCCCTCGTGGATCAGGCGATCCGTTGGCATATCAGTTCGTTTAATAATAAACATAGTGCCATTCCTTACAAATGGTATCCGGCAGTCAAAAAACTTTTGATTTCTATGGGATATCGCTTTGCAATTCGTATTTTCGAATGTCCACCGGAGGCAAATTCGGGAGAAAGTATTCCAATATACATGTGGGTAGAAAATAGGGGGAATGCCCCTATTTACAGGAGAATTCCCTTTAAACTGCGGCTTTGGAGCGATAACTTTGTAGCAGAGTGTTCCACAGATATTGATATTACGCGTTGGATGCCTGGGGATAGTGTTGAGCAATTTGAAATACAACTTCCTACCGACATTCCTTGCAACACTTATCAAGTGGAAATCTGCATCGGAGATACTTATCCGGAAGCTCCGTTAGTAAAACTTGCCATGAATGCTCCTTCGCATGATGAATGGTATGTGATGGCTCAAATAGAAGTCAAATGTATGGGGCAGAATATTCTTTAACACAGCTTTTTCTTTATAAAAGAATGTGTTATGTTGTTATGTCTGACTTTGTGAGTTGAATGCTGCCATTGCGGAAAACCGTATGTGTCGATCTTGTCAATGATGATCTCTTTAAATTCATCCAGCTTGGATGGATATCGCTGTGAGCTTTCTTTTGGGATAAGTTCTCCAGGCTGAATCTTTAAATAACGATCAATGGTTCTTGGAACACAGTCAAAGCGCCGGGCTAATTCATCTTTGTTAAACATTGTTGTATCCTCCTGCTCAAAAAAGAATGCTATGACATCCTTAATGTCATTCCTCATATTGGGTAGCTTCGTAAAAAGATGACATTATTATAAAAGAAAAATGCTACTACATAAATGCTATAATTTCTACATTTTCATAGTAACATTTACATATGTTTTAACTGCGCGTATGAGTGAAAGTTATATTGATTATATTATCCGAAAAAATCTCAAAGACTTTGCTCAAGTAGGATTTATAGGGACAGACCTTTATTATAGTCCAGAATAGAATGTCATACTATGAATTGGCAGCAGGTTAGTATTCATAAGATAGGATTTTTAAAAAAACATAAAGATTAAATTGACAGCGTTAAAAGCAAAAGCCTGCCAAACGAACTGTTTATTTAATGACAAATCAAGATATCAGTAACAGTTTTACATATTTAATTTCATAGACGGTTGTATTTATAAGTGCATTAAGCAGATGACATTATGTCATCTGCTTTTGTGATGTTCAAAAAAGGAAAATGACAAATGTAACATTAATACAATCGTTCTTTTTCTTTTTAATTTAATATCATAAACTTAACGACATTGACTTGACAAGGTGCATATCAAGAATGGACGTGAATTCTTTTTCCAAAACACTAACGAAATAACATTGGTTTTTCAGTGCCCTCTTTTAAAGCTGGAGGGAGAGTGCCCAATAATGTTTTTAAAGCATTTTGAAAAATGTTTAATATCCGGCATCCCTACTTTTTCTGCCACTTCGCTGATGGATAGTGTGCTAGATTGTAAGAGCGTGACTGCCATATGCATCTTAAAATTTAATACATACCGATGTAAGGTCAGGCCAGTAGACTTCAGAATCAAGGTGCTGATATAGTTTTCGTGATAATTAAACTGTTCTGCAAGTTCTCGGTTGGTAAGAGGCTGATGATAGTGACTGTGGATATACTGCAGTATGTCATCGACCTTTTTACTGTTGACACCTTGATTTTGGGTGGTATTCAGACGGGTGACCTGGATCAGAATGTCCTTAAGTAAAGTGCTACAGCGCACATCATAATACAAATGGTGGTTAACATATTCCTGAGCGATTTCAATGAATTTTTCTTCGAAAGAAAATTCATTTTCCAGATGAAAACAACTAGAAAAAAGTATGGACTCTGGAGTGGAAGATGCAAATATTTGTTTTTCGAGAATGTCTTGCGATTGAAAACTACTTTGAAAAACTGGTGGTATGGGTGTTTTTATGTGGGAATGATCCTGATAAAAATCAAAGTTGCAACCGGAAAAGACCGGTATTTCTGCGTTAAAAATGTAACGATAGGGAGTGCCGGCTGGAATATACATGATTGTCCCGGAGGTAAACGGATATAATCTGCCGGCGACTGCTACGTGACCGTTGCCGCTGTGACAATAGAATATTCTGTGGTCTACGCCCTGCAGCAACCCTTGTAATATGGTTTTTTCATTAGTTCTGGCAAATCTCACATAGGGATTCCACATTTGCATGTTCATAATAGCCTCTGAAATATTTGTTTTATACGAAATAATCTTTGAATTATAGGTTGATTATAACACAAAAAGAATTAATAATAAAGAAAAAAATAAAAAAGGAGTAAATAAAATGATTGAACGTAAAAAGAAAAGAACTGCCAGAATCGGTATTTTTGCTGTAGCCCATCCTGTATACTGGGAGCAATTTGCAGGACTTGAGGAAAATATTATGGGATATCACAGAGATTTATGTGATATGGTAGAAAAGCAGGATGTGGAAGTAGTGGATTTCGGCATGGTAGATAGCAGCGAGAAGGCATATGATGCAGTAGATCGCATTTTGGCTGCAAAAGTAGATGTACTGTTCTGTAACATGGTTACCTACGCTACATCTTCTGTATTTGCACCTATCATCAAAGAAGTGAACAAGCCTATGGTGCTGGTAGCACTACAGCCGAGAATGGGGCTGGATTATACCCAGGCCAATACTTTCATGCAGTTGGAGAATGATAATATCTGTTCCGTGCCGGAATTTACAGGGGTAGCAATCCGTATGGGCAAGAAGGTGGATGATGTGATCATCGGGCATCTGTATGGAGATGAGGAAGCTATGTCGGAAGTGACAAAGTGGTGTGATATTGCAAAGGTACTTCATGATCTGCATGGTGCCCGCATGGGATTGATGGGGCATGTGTTGGAAGCGATGTATGACATGCATGCGGATCCGACTGCGATTTCCTGTGCATTCGGTGTGCATGTGCCTTTACTTGAGATCGAAGATGTAGTTAGACTATACAATACTGTTACTGAAGAAGAAATATCAGCAAAAGAGAAGCTGATTTTAGAAGAGTTTGATACACCGGTGCCAATCTCTGATCCTGTTACTATGAAACTGACAGATGCGGACTTGCGACAGGCTGCACATACCGCAGTGGCTTTGGACAAGCTGATAGAAAAATACAATCTGACCGGTTTGGCATATTATTATGAAGGCAGTCCGGACAGTGTCCAGCGTGAGATTGCAACATCCTTTATCGTAGGGAACTCCATTTTAAATGCGCAGGGTGTACCTATGTGTGGTGAATTCGATATCAAGACCTGCATCGCTATGTTGATCATGGATCGTCTGAATATCGGCGGAAGCTTTGCAGAGTTACATCCTTTTGACTTTAGTGAAGACTTTATCCTGGTGGGACATGATGGACCGCATCATATTAAGATTGCAAATGGTAAGCCAGTGCTTAGAAGTCTTACAAAATATCATGGTAAGCCTGGGCAGGGTGCATCTGTGGAATTTAAAATCAAAGAAGGTCCTATTACCATGCTTGGCATCACCCAGAATGCAGCAGGCGGTTTCAAATTTGTTATTGGTGAAGGCTACTCCAAGGAAGGCCCGATTCCGCCAACAGGCAACACCAATACTCGTGGTTTCTTTGAACCGACTACGAAAGAGTTCATTAAAAAGTGGGTAATGGAAGGCCCTACACATCATTATGCGTTGGGTATCGGTCATCATGCAGATACTATTAAGAAAATTGGCGATATCTTAGGAATCGAATCTGTAATTGTACGATAATCAATTTGGTGATATGTCAAGAGCAAATTAAAAAAAGAATCATGTAGAAACCGCAAAACAGGGTACAACAAATAAACCTGCGACAGAACCTCAAGAAAAGGGGTTCTGTATGCGATTATCTGCTCTTTGCCGCAGAGTAGAGTTGATTATTGTCCAGCAGACCAAAAATTAGACTCATTAATTTACGGGCGGTCAACACCAAGTGCTTGTTTGTGCTGATGCTTGGAAACCTCAGTAGAGTTCTTGATGAAGTAGGCGATATCAAATTTGCCGGACTGGTTGTCCCTTCAGACAATGCCGCTGTACTTTGCATGGGCAACATTACTGTTAAAACACCGGACAGAACCTATTTCAGCCAGTATTCTGGCGGCATAATCTGCCGCGACCAGCTCTGGCAACAAAGCTGGCCAGCTCTTCCAAAGAGGTATTGGCGATATCTTCGGTGGTCTTAAACTCCGTAAGGATTGCTTTAGCGGTTGCACCGAATTTGTTGGAGAGAGGGCAATCTTCTCTGCTAAGTAGTGCAAACTCACGGAACTTTAGGAAGATGTTGTTGTGGACATAGTTTTCTCCCTTGCAATGGCTTCAGAGATATGCCTGCGTTGCCTTATAAGGCGCTGGGGTGCCAGAGGGTGATCGATCTGCTGGAAGCTGACGGGTCAGATGCAACATTTGTGTAAGCACTTGAAGAGTGGAGCCAGGGACGCAAGCTTTCAAAGCAATGAAGCCAGTAAAGTGCGACAACACGGTGATTGGCCACTTGCAAGGAGTATTAGCGGTACCTTTTGGGTAATCACTGTGGACTCTATTATAAGCGTCCGGGAGCTCTTGGCAAGATAGGTAACTTATAAACTGTATAGGGGGGGTGAGGGGAGGAGAACCTCCAGAGAACCATACCGTCTCTATACCACAGAAAAGTAATAAGCCCAGACCCTGTATATCTGGGGTATATGCTTATTATACGAGGAGGATGCATATGGAATACATGAATAAAAAAATATGGGAAGAGAATCCTGCCGCAGCAGATGATTATCGTTCACGTTATGTGGAGGGGATTCAGCAATATATTCAAAAAAAGAATATTCAGAGTCAGAACACACGAAGGGATTTTATGCCACCGCATGAATTGGTGAAAAATCAGGAGTATTATCGTAAAAAATATAGGGAAATGTTAGGATTGGATCATTTTGCGAATACTTCCTTAAAAGCAGTGGAGATGTCCTATGTGGGAAGCGATGAAATCTGTAAAATTTATCGTTTGAGTGTTTATATCACGGATGAGATCCCATTTTACGCCATGCTTTTAATTCCGCATAATGTGAAGTCTCCGATGCCTTTGGTGATCGCGCAGCATGGTGGAGGCGGTACCCCAGAACTTTGCTGTGATATGCATGGCAAAAACAATTATAATCATATGGCACAACGTGCTATGGCAAAAGGTGCGGCTATATTAGCACCTCAGCTGCTTTTGTGGAGACAGGATGAGATTGAGACGATGCGGGCACATCCCATTGATTACGATCGGAAAAAAATTGATGAACAGTTGAAACGGTTCGGATGCTGCATTACAGGATTGGAAATCAGCGGCATCATGAAGTCTCTGGACTATGTATGTACATTGGATGAGATTGATGAAAATAGAATAGCCATGATCGGGCTTTCTTGCGGTGGATATTTTACCCTCCATACTATGGCTGTTGATACCAGAATTAAGGCAGGATATGCTATAGCATCTTTTAACAGCAGAGATGTTTATGGATGGGGAGAGTGGACTTACAATAATTCTGCTAATATGTTTCAAGATGCGGAGGTGGCAGCTCTTTGTGCACCACGCAGGCTGTATGCTTTAGTCGGAAAGGAGGATCAGGTCTTTGATTATCAAAGTGCGATCCCAGAGGCTGAGAGAGTAGAAGCTTATTTTGAGGCCTTTGGAAAACCGGAAAATTATCAGTTTCGTGTATGGGACGGTGGACATACTGTTGCAGATGATGAGGAAGGTTATGAGTTCCTGTTTCGTGAACTAAATGCATAGAAAAATTGTGTTGATAACTTCTAATTCTAACACGTTAACTGCAAAGGTAAACTAAATAAAACTACAAGGGAGGTAAAAAATGACCGGCATAGAGTATTATGAGGAAAATAAGTGGCGATTTGAAACGGATGAAATCTTATATCATGCTGTTCGTGCCAAGGTACCGATAGCTTTTCAACGTGAAATATCGGAGTTTCTTGCATATGCTCATAAAAATCAGGACATTATGTTTGAGTTATGGCACTATTATTATGTTCTGTTTGTGAGTGAAGAATTGATCATTCCTATTGAAAAGATAAAGGAGATACCAATTTCAAATATTGCAGAATCAAAATACCCGGGTTTGTTTTCTACGGTTATTTTTTTGGCCGCATCTAGACATTTTGAAGAATATTTAGAAAAGCAGAGTCTTCATATTACAGAATTTGATTTTCTGGAAACATATTACAAAAATATTCGCAGATTCATGGATATGAATTATGTACGGAGTCATACTTACGCTTTAGTGAGATTGGGCGAGTATTTATATGGATATGCAAAACCATTGTGTTTGCACATTGGTCGATTCTCGTACGAATTGCTCCCTTATAAAAATGAGGTTTGCACGATTTATGAGAGAAGGGGCAAGAGAATTTTTATAGTTAATGAGCAGTGCCAATTTGATAAAGATGGTTATCCTATTCAGCATGGTTCTAAAGAAGTATTAAGCTTACTGAGTGATAATATTAAGACACGGGTTTTTGGAACAGATGGACTTGTTACACAAATGGAATCTGATATTTGTCTAAACGGATGGAAGAAAATATTGGAACCAAATGATTATGTAGTGACGATACACATACCCGGAAATGATAAGTTGCTGCAAAAGACAATGGAAGAGTCCTTTTTGGCCGCTGTTCCTATTCTGAAAAAGGCGTTTGGTGCTTATAACCCCAAAAAATTGGTTTGTACATCTTGGTTATTAAGCCCACAGTTATTTGATATTCTGGATAGCAATAGTAATATACGGCGTTTTCAGAGTTATTTTGACAGAATAGGCTGGTATGCAGACGAGAATGCATTATATGAGCATATTTTTCACTCACCGATATGCCCGCCAGAGAAGTTGGTTCCTAAAAATCAATTTCAAGATGGTATTTTGAGAATTTATCGTGAGGGAGGAAAACTACATAATGGTTTTGGAGTTTTGAAGGACGAATGGCAAATATAAATTGAGGAGGTTATTATGACAACAATAAAATTAACGAATTATTCCATGCCTGCGGCAGATTTAGGGAAGGAAAATTGTAATCCGGATTTTAAAAATGTGGAGTATATCCATGCAGGATATCGGTGTACAGAGAATGTGACAGATGAAG
>JAZSEL010000058.1:0-52198 GCA_045531685.1 Lachnospiraceae bacterium
TTCTGCAAGGCTCTCAGCATGCTCAATATTTACTTCTACGTCCGGATAATAAGTCTGAATGCATTCTTCAATGGCACTTGCAACACCACCTGCAACACCGTATCCACGTCCTGCACCTGTGGCATCTTCCATGGTTTCAATGGCTTCAATTTCTTCCACCAAAAGACCTTTGGCTTCAAACATTCCTACAAGTTCTTCAAAAGTAATAACAAAGTCAACATCGGAACGGATGGTTCTTCTGGATGCTTCCAATTTCTTGGATGCACAAGGTCCGATAAATACCACACCCGCATCCGGATGCTCTTTCTTAATCTCTCTTGCCGTTGCCACCATTGGCGTCAGGGCATTGGAGATGTTATCAATCGTCTCAGGGAAGAACTTCTTCGCAAGTACGGACCATGACGGACAACAGGATGTTAATAAGAATGGCAACTTGCCTGTTGCTACTTCATGTACATAATGCTCTGCTTCCGCAATCGCACCCATATCCGCACCAATGGCTGTCTCATACACATCTGCAAATCCCAGCTCTTTAAGAGCGGTCTTTAATTTTTGTGGAGTAACATCCGGACCAAACTGACCAACAAATGCCGGAGCAATCTGAGCCATAATCTTTCTTCCGGACTGTAGCGCACGGATTAACTGGAATATCTGTGATTTATCTGCAATTGCGCCAAATGGGCAACTAACCATACACTGACCGCAGGATACACATTTGTCATTATTAATGACAGCTCGTCCGTTCTCATCGCTTTCAATGGCTCCCACACCACAAGCCACAGCACATGGACGTACCTGATGGGAAATGGCATCGTATGGGCAAATAGCCTTACATTTACCACATTTGATACATTTATCCTGATCTATCACGGACTTGCCGTTTACAAAGGAAATGGCACCTCTTGGACAAACCTCACGGCATGGATGTGCTACACATCCCATACACTTATCCGTCACCTGATAATTATTCGTCGGACAGGAATTGCAGGCAGACGGAATTACCTGCATTAATGGGGGCTCATAATATTTTTCGTCAATATTACTCTCTTCCAACCCCTGTGTTAAATGTACCGGTACATTCTCAGGTCGCAAAGATAAGCCTAATGCAAGTCGGATACGTTCACGCACAATAGCCCGTTCTCTGTAAATATTCTCTCTATATTCCGGTTCATCGTAATTGATAATCTTATATGGGAGTGCCTCCATATCATCCTTAAGATTCTTGGAGTTGTAAGCTAAATTAGCCACTTCCTTAAAGATTCTTCTACGCATCTTACGCACTTGTGTATCAATTCCACGCATGTTTTTATACCTTTCTTCCGTACATGGGACATTTTGATAATTTTTTCACAAAAAGCAAAAAACAGGATGATACCAACAAAAAAACGTGGTACCATTAGTCTTCTAATGATATCACGTTTTGTTTTTTTCGACAATTGGAAATACAAAATTTTGTCAACTATTTACAATGTTTTCTATTTTGTTGTACTGCCAAAACCACCATTACGGATCTCTTCCGTATCATCATCCACGGTAATACCATACTGCAAAAAGATTCCCTGCATAAATCCGGTTTCCTTCTGCACCGTCACATCCTTGCCTTCATTGCAATCATTGGTAATCTTAGCAAAAATATGACCTTCATTATCGGAATAGAAATAATCGCTGTCGATAATACCTACCGTATTATTCAACTGAAGACGATACTTAAATCCCAATCCGCTTCTCGGATATAATTTCAACACCCAATCCGACTCCATTCTGGCTCGGATTCCGGTAGGAATCTTAATTGTCTCACCCGGAGCCAAATGAAATGTAAACGGAGCATAAAAGTCGTATCCGGCGCTTCCCTTGGTAGCACGTTTCGGAAGAAGCAATGTATCATACATTTCCTTTATTTCTTCCTCTAAAATTCCCGGTAATTCTCCTTCTATTCCACTTTTAAATTCGTCAAAGCTTACTCTGTAAAACTGTGCAATACGATTCATTCTTTAATCCTGCCCCTTCTCTTTCCGGTTTTATAAGTTATACATAATCTCCACAGTGCAAAATCGGCACTGTAGGATCTGTCTTTTTCAGTGTTTCCGGTACATTAATAACCTTTTGGTTCGAACTTCCTTTCCAAAGTAAATTGGTATCCTTCAAGTCAATCTTGAATTCTCCGTCTACTACTACATCCACATATTTCATCATTGGATAATGCCAGATATCCTTCCACTCATATCCGGTGTATAACCAAATGGTCTTATCCGGATATTTTTCCTTAATTTCTGACATCAGATTACGTACATCCAAACGGTTTGCCGAATGAAGCGGGTCACCTCCCGAAAAAGTAATCCCTGAAATATAGCTATGCTCTAATTGCTCAAAAATCTCCTGCTTAGCCGCATCATCAAACAAAAGTCCACCGTCCGGATCCCATGTAATAGGATTGTGACATTCCTTACAGCAATGAGAACATCCTGCTACCCAAAGTACCACACGAAGTCCATCCCCATTCAGCATATCGTCCTTTGTTATATTATGATATCTCATCCCTACATGCTTTTCCTTTCTGCGATTTCTGCCATTTTGGCATCATTTAGTCTGGTATCTCCGTGTACACGGGAATAAGACAGATAACCATTCATACGATCAATCTTCGTCAAATTCTTACTTCCGCACTTTGGACATACATCCATCTCTAATTCCTGATGTCCGCAATCATCGCAATATGCCAAGGAAAGGTTTACACCTTCATAGAAGCCCATTTCCATTGCCCGTCTAATGAGGGTTTTAATGGCTTCCAAATTGTAATCAATCGGATATTTTACATACTGAATCTTACCACCGTTGGAAAGCTCCCAGAAACGGTATTCCAGATTCTGTTTCTGAATCGGAGTAATATCTTCCGCTACATGGCAGTGAAAACTGTTGGAAACATAATCACGGTCCGAAACGCCTTCAATAATGCCGTATTTCTTTCTAAACTGTTGTACCTGTAAACCGCACAAATTTTCAGCCGGAGTTCCGTAAATAGCATATAAATGTCCGTCTGCTTCTTTAAATTCATTAATACGTTTATTAATATGCTCCAATACCTCAACAGCAAAGGCACCGTCTTCTACCAGAGACTTGCCATTGTAAAGCATCTGCAATTCATTAAATGCTGTAATACCAAAGGAAGCGGTTGCTGCCTTTAACAATGGCTTAATCTTATCCGTAAGCTTTAAGTTACCGCCTAAAAAGCCTCCTTCACAATACGCAAGTGGATTGGTAGAGGCACGCATTTCTCCAAGATAAGCGTAAGTACGGATATGTAACTGGCGGATCAGATTCAGATAATAGTCCAGTACTTCATAAAAATCTTTGCTTTCCTGTCTTGCTTTTGCCAGAATCATCGGTAAATGCAGACTGACTGCACCAATATTAAAACGTCCCACAAAAATTGGAGTATCCTTATCATCTGCCGGATGCATTCCCCCTCTTTCATACCAAGGAGAAAGGAACGCACGGCATCCCATTGGGGAAATAATTTTGCCATACTGCTTGTACATGCTGGCAATATATCCTTTTCCCGTTAAGCTTAGCCAATCCGGATACATGGTCTTAGCCGAACATTTTACACCTGCCTCAAATACATCTTCCAATTCCTTGCCCGGTCCGTGTAAATTTTCATCATATAAGAATACAATCTTAGGGAATAATACCGGTTTCTTATGTTCTGCCTTACCCTGTCCTTTTCTGCGGACATTTAACATAGTAATGGTTGCAAGACGGGCAAAACGTCCGGTTGCCGTTCCTGCTGTTACGGTAATAAACGGATAGTCACCGCGGCTGCTGGCAACGGTGTTAAATTTGTATTCCCATCCTTGGAATCCTTGCTCCATCTCTTTGCAGACATCCGCATATGCTTCTGCTTCTGCCGTCTCTATGTCGATTCCCAATTTCTTATATTTTTCTACGTATTTCTTGTATGACTTTTCTGCATATGGCTCTAAAATGTAATCCACGCTAGGCACAGTAAATCCGCCATACTGCTGGCTGGCAGCACTGAGGACAATGTCACCGATAACGTCAAATGCCGTATCCAGTGTTTTTGGCTCATTGTACCAGATATTTCCCATCTCGAAACCACCGGACAATACATTCTGCACGTCAAACAAACAGCAATTCATGGTATCACGTCTTGCTGACATATCATGCACATAAATATATCCGTCACGGCAGGCCTGAATCTCTTCTGTTGTCATGAAAAACTTCTGATATAATTCTTTATTTAACTGATTAAAAATCAAGGAACGCTTTGTGGAAACCAAAGCGGAATCCGTATTGGCATTTTCCTTATCGCCCACATACATAATGGACTGGCTCTTTTTATACACATCATCCAGCATACGGACAAAATCCTGCTTATAGTTACGGTAATCCCGATAGCTCTTAGCAACAATTGGTTTTACCTGCTCCAATGCGCTCTCAACAATATTATGCATAATCGGAATCGGTACTTCATTGGCATCCAATTCATCCACTTTATCAATTACATACTGACAGATTAATTTTTTCTCTTCATCAGAGAATTTGGTAAGCGCACGGTAAGCACTCTTTCCAACGGCATTAATTACTTTGGAAACATTAAATTCCTCTGTACTTCCGTCCTTTTTAATCACCTTGACAACGCGCTGTGGCTTGTATGTCAGTCCATAATCCATCAATTCTTCTGTAGCTCCTTCAAACATAATACAACTCCCTCATTTTCCTTTACAACATGATATAGTGTCATCAACCATCCTGACACAACATATTGTATTTCAAAGTATAATTGATGAGCCTATTAGTGTCAATGTATACCCCATAAAATAATCCACAAAAAAAGGATGGAAATTTTGGTAAAAAAATCCATCCCTTGTAAAACCACTCTATAAATTATCAATAATAGTCTGCAGAAATTCCTTATACTCCTGCCGTGCTGAATCCGGCGACAAGATCTGCACTTGCTTTCCCAATCCTGTCAACCATCCAAAAAACTGCTCACTGATTACTACATCCGTACGGATACTATATCTGCCGTCCTTCTCTTTTTTGAGGGAAACCTCTTTCCCAAAGCGGTCCAGCATAACACCAATCAACTGTTCCGGAAACACAAGCGTTACTTTCTTCTGTTCACCGCCGTACATACCAAATACCTTATTGGTGTAGGCAGCCATATCAAACTCCCGATGTCCGCTTTCTTCTGACCTGTCAGCATTGATAACTTCTATCGACTTAATCTTATCCACACGATAATGACGGATTGATGACTTCTCTTCTTCAAAAGCCACCAGATAATAATTCTCATCATCCCAAGTAAGACCAAGAGGACTCACAATATATCTTGCTCCGTCCCTTTTTAGCTTCATTGCCTTATCGGTATTCCATTCGTAATATTGAAAGGAAATCTGTTTGTTATTATGAATGGCATCATGAATACAATCCACATTATAAAATATGTTCTCATTATCGGTCTTGACACGATTTAACACATATACCTGGCGCTTTAGCTGTTTTTCTTCATAAATACTGCAAAGCTGCTCCAGCTTGCCGATTAATTCTCTTGTCTTTTTGACGGATAAAAACCGGGATGCCTGAACCGAATCTACCAAAACCTTGAGTTCCGCCAATTCAAATTGCCGGGACGCCATGTAATAACCGCCGTTGATACGGGACTTAATATGCACAATATCATATCCGTATTGGTTCAATTGCTCAACATCATCATAGATGCTCTTCCGTTCCGCAGACACTCCAAGCTGTTCCAGCTCTTCAATCAGACGGGCTGCCGTCATGGGATGCTTTTCATCCGTTTTCCGTTCTAATATATCTACCAAATATAAAAGCTTAAGCTTCTGATTGAGGGATTTCGCCATTTAAATCCGCTTCCTTTGCATTCTTTCTTTTACGGAGTGCGATGCCTGCAAATACAGCTGCCACTGCACATACCACAAATACTAAAAAAGTAATAAAATATTCCATAAATCCGGCAATAAATGCACTTACCATGTTTCTTCTCCTAACCTTTCAAATCACTAACAAATATGATACGCCATGTAAAAATACCCGTCAAGTACGGAAACTTTAAGTTTTTATAAACAAGAATGACGTCCTGCATTTAGGAAAGGCTGACTCCTTCATCCACCATCAACTCATCACTGTCTGCTGCAGTGGTAGCAAGTACATCACACCGTTCATTCTCCGGATGTCCTGCGTGTCCTTTTACCCATGTATAGGTCACCTGATGCGGTTCCATCGCTTTAAGGAGACGTTTCCAAAGGTCAACATTTTTAACATCCTCATTTTTCCCGCGTTTCCAACCTTTTTTTATCCAGGATTCAATCCAATGGGCATTAAAGGCATCACTGACATATTTTGAGTCCGTAATTACTTCCACCCTACATGGTTTTGTCAGGGCTTCCAAACCGGTAATTACTCCCATAAGTTCCATACGGTTATTGGTTGTCTGTACAAATCCACCACTGAATTCTCTTTCATGCAAAACACCCTTACCGTCAATATAATGCAATATGCACCCATAGCCGCCCGGTCCGTTAGGATTCCCTCTGGCACTACCATCACTATACAATGTTACATTCACGGAAGAACCTCCCATTTATGATTCATTTCAAAATACTCCGCCTGATTCTTAGCTTCCTGCGTGATACGACTATCATATCCCATTATATTTAACAATGCAATGGCATTTCTGGTAGTTGCCCTACCCTTCTGTAACCGGTAAGGAAATGAAATATCATCCTTTTCAATCACTTCTTCAAAATGTACATTTTCATAATAATTCTGAAGAATTTGTGTTAATTCCAAATCATGTGTAGCCGCAAAACAGTATCCGTTTTTTTCTGCTAACTGTTGTAAAATAACTCCGGATGCCGAAATACGTTCAATGGTATTGGTTCCGCGCAATACTTCATCCACAAATGCAAGAACCGGCGTTTTTTCCTGCAAAAATGCGTCAAGAATTCTCTTAATTGACTTAATTTCCGTCATATAATAGCTGTCCCCTTCAAAAATATTATCCCGAAGAGTAAGCGAAGAATAAATTCTATAACAATCAGCCACATAAGAATCCGCACATACCGTATGAATACTCTGTGCTAAAACCGCATTGAGTGCCACCGTTTTTAAAAAGGTAGACTTTCCGGAAGCATTAGAACCCGTAATTAACATACTCTTTGTAACATCCACGTCGTTTTTTACCGGCTCAAGTAATAAAGGATGATAGAGTTGCTTAGCACTATATTGCTTTTCTCCATACTGCGGAATGCAGTAGTCTTTCTGATATTCCCGGTATTCACCCACACATAAATACACATCCAGTCTACCGATAATCGTTAGCATGGCATCCACTTCATTCCGATATTTGTATACCTCATTTACCATGGAATTAAACTTAATTATATCCAAATGGAAAAACATTCTAATATAATCAAGCCCCAATTCCATCATATCCCCGTTCATTCTTCCGCCGGACATAATTAAATAAGAAAAGCGTCTGAAATGATCAAACTTATGCCGCAATCCGTCCAACTCCTGTATTTCCTTTTCCAGACAGGAAACAGAAACCTTTTTTATCTCTTCTGCTTCCTTTAAAACCCGGAACAAATAACGGAAGCTTGTAATATAGGGATCAATTACCGCTTTTTCTTTATAATAAGAATACATATTATAAAAAATCAAAAGAAAGAAAGCCACAAGTCCGCTTCCTAAATGAAAAAACATCCAAACAATGGAAACTAATAATAGTACATCACAAAAAATATCCAATGCACTGCTTCTTTTCCCCAATGTATCCAAATTATCTAAATAATCATAAATACTATATTTTCCCGTATATCCCATTTTATGAAGTGCCAGCTGTAATTGCAGACGCTCCTTTTCATGAGTTCTAAAATATCCTACCCTATGCTCAAACTCGTCCCAGTCTGTTTTATCCACATTGGGACAACGTAATAAATAATACAAATATTCATCACCGGCAGAAGTTTTCGCATAATCTATCTGTTTATAAACCTCATCCATATTTAAATCATTCCAAGTGATTTCATCCAAATTAAACCCCTGCATGTGATTTTTGAAATACCCGTCCACATGGGTATATTCTTCTTTCCATTCCCTGGTATTCTTTGTTCCATACCCTTTTATTAACGATTCTTTATATAGACGAAATGTTCTTTTCTCATTCCACACACCGCTGATAAACAAAACTGTAAGAAACAGCAGTGCAACTATTCCAAATCCAATAATTTCCATACTTCTCCTCTTTGGCTGTTACGCCTCTTTTTCCAATCAGAACTCCCACATGTTAGAAGGCAGGACAAATATGCCCCGCCCTCTTTTTCTTTTGTACTATGACTACATCCTATATCCGAATGTAACTCTCTTCCCCTATTATAAGAAAATGTATTTACAAATAAATAATACAGCCAATACATACATTAAAGGACTGATTTTCTTATCTTTTGCCTTACCTGTCACAAGATTAATAACTGTCCAGGAAATAACACCAATTGCAATACCTTCTGAAATGCTGTATGCAAGTGGCATAGCAATGATACAAAGGAATGCAGGAACACCCTCTGCTGCATCTTCCCAATCAACCTTAACAACAGAAGCCATCATAAAGAAACCTACGATGATTAATGCCGGAGCAATCGCGAATGATGGAATGGAAAGGAACAATGGGCTGAAGATAACCGCTAAGAGGAATAATAAACCTGTAACGATTGCAGTAAGACCGGTTCTACCGCCTTCTGCTGCGCCGGAAGCACTTTCAACAT
The DNA here is from genome assembly GCA_045531685.1 of Lachnospiraceae bacterium. Taxonomy (GTDB): domain Bacteria; phylum Bacillota; class Clostridia; order Lachnospirales; family Lachnospiraceae; genus RGIG8767. The sequence goes on from JAZSEL010000058.1 coordinate 8,808, forward strand.
ATGTAGTTACTGTAGAAGTACCGCAAACAGCACCAAAAGATGTTGCAACAGCATCTGCCATTAACGCACCTTTGATTCGAGGTAATTTACCATTCTCATCAAGCATACCTGCTTTTGTGGATACACCAATCAAAGTTCCTAAGGTATCAAAGATATCAACAAAGAGGAATGCAAATACGATTACGATAAAGTTAATAATGTCAATACCGCCCCATGCAGCTACATTAAACACCTGTCCAAATGTTAATCCGAGAGGGCTTAAATCAAAGCTTACAATCGCAGTAGGAATAACAGAGTACATACCTGCGTCCGGATTCGGAACATAAATTCCGATTAATTCGCAAATTATACCTAATACCCATGTAGCTACGATACCTAATAAAATACCACCTTTTACTCTCTTAACAAGTAAAACGGCTGTAATCAGAACACCTACAAGAGCAAGAATGGCACCAACGCCTACAGAGTTGAATAATTCGCCCTTGAATGTCTGGTAAGAAACTAATGTTGAATCGTTATTAACGATTAACTTTGCGTCCTGAAGACCGATAAATGCAATAAATAAACCAATACCTACAGAAACTGCTGACTTTAATGTCATAGGGATGGAATTAAAAATTGCTTCTCTTACATTGGTCAATGACAATACGATGAAAATAAGACCTTCAACAAATACAGCAAGTAATGCTGTCTGCCATGAGTAGCCCATTCCCAATACTACAGTATAGGCAAAATATGCATTCAGTCCCATACCCGGTGCCAATGCAAACGGATAATTTGCAAAAAGAGCCATTAATGCAGTACCAACAAATGAAGCTAATGCGGTAGCGATAAGAATCGCCTGTGCATCCATTCCTGTTGCAGAAAGGATACTAGGGTTGACTGCCAGAATGTATGCCATGGTCATAAATGTTGTAATACCGGCAAGCACTTCTGTCTTTACGTCTGTGTTGTTTTCCTTAAGTTTGAAAAACTTTTCTAACATGGATTTACCTCCTAAGTAATAAAATTTTGTCGGGAATATCTCCCTTGCCCCATATCTATTGTTAAGCCCACCGGCTTAGCAATCCTTTAACCGTTCCTTGATGGCGTTACATTCTGCATACAATGCTTCCACGTCATCACAGCATAAGAACTTACCGTCTTCATACAGAATCTTTCCGTTAATCATGGTCATCTTAACGTTCATCTTACTTCCGCTGTAAACAATATTTTTACAGATATTATGAAGCGGCTGCATATTCGGCTGATGAAGATCAATCATAATCATATCTGCCAATTTACCTTCTGCAAGAACATCGCAATCCGGTAATTCCATTCCTACAGCGCCGTTAACCGTAGCCATTTTGAGTACTTCCATCGCTTCTACTGCGCTTGGGTCATTGTCACGCAACTTGGCAAGTGCGGTAATTAAAAACATCTCCCGGAACATATCCAGACAGTTATTGCTGGAAGCACCGTCTGTTCCGATAGACACCGGAATGCCTTTTTCCAGATATTTGGAAATCGGAGCAATACCACTTGCCAATTTGGCATTGGAAGCCGGATTGGACGCCACATGAATATTATGGCGTTTCAAAATCTCCATATCCTCATCGGTAATGTGTACTCCGTGATAAATCGTACCGCCAAAATCAAACAAGCCTAACTGTTCGAATAATGCAGGTGGTGTGATACCATATCGTTCAATACACTCATCCACTTCTGTCTTTGTCTCGGACATATGCACGTATAATGGTGCTTTATACTTATGAATCAAAGCAGAGGCTTCTTCCAATAATTCCTTGGAGCAGGTATACTCTGCGTGAAGTCCCATTTTATAGCTGACCAAATCGTATTTGCCGTTCAAATTGTTAAAACGGTCTTCCATAACACTCATGGCAGGTCCAAACATATTAAGACCACTCACAAGCACACAACGCATTCCCATTTCCGCACAGGCATCTGCAATTGTCTCAGGTGTTAAATACATATCTCCGATTGCGGTTACACCGGTTGTTAAGTATTCCAATATGGCTAACTTAGTAAGTGTATAACAATCTTCTCCCGTCATTTTGGCTTCTCTTGGGAAAATCATGGTATGAAGCCAATCCTGTAAATTCAAATCATCTGCCAGTGAACGGAATACAGTCATGGCTGAATGTGTATGGGCATTCTTAAATCCCGGCATTAATACATTGCCTTCGCAGTCAATTTCCCTGTCCCATGCTAAAGGAGATGCATCCTTTCCGTCCCCAACATATGCTATTTTGTTATCCTGTATCCAGACTTCTCCTTCAAACAATTCCTGTCCGTCTACCATTGTAAGAACTCTGGCGTTGTAAAAACGAATGTTCATAATACATGTACCTTTCTGTCTCACTCATTCTCTCTTCTTTATTTAAACCATATTAAGACTTTTCAACTTAAATCCTGTTAAGCTTTGTCTATTCGTCGCTTAGCCAAGCTTCGCAACAACCTCGGTCACTAACTTTTTAAACTTAGGTGCTGCATTAGCTGCTGCTTCCTGAACTTCCTCATGAGTCAGAGGGTTGTCCGTCATACCTGCTGCAAGATTGCATACGCAGGAAATACAGCAAATCTTCATTCCCATATGATTCGCAGCAATGGCTTCCACTACTGTCGACATACCAACTGCATCCACATCTAATTTATGAAGCAACTGAATCTCAGCCGGTGACTCAAAGGAAGGACCTGTAAGCTGCGCATAAATACCTTCTTTCAAATCAATGCCCTCTGCCTTTGCCACTTCACGGATTACATCCTGTAATTCGACATCGTAAACATGTGTCATATCCGGGAATCTTGTTCCCAACTCATCAATATTCTGACCAATCAGCGGATTCGGTGCCCATAAGGAAATATGGTCTGTTAACATCATGAAATCACCTGCTGTAAATGACGGATTGATTCCACCGGACGCATTGGTTAAAAACAGTACTTCCGCACCCATTAACTTCATAAGTCTTGTTGGTAATACCACATCGGAAATCGGATATCCTTCGTAATAATGAACACGACCCTTCATACATACAACAGGCACATCCTTTACATACCCAAAAATAAATTTACCGGCATGTCCCGGAACGGTTGACACCGGGAATCCCTCAATATCACTATAACCAATCTCTGTTACTACCTTTATGTCATTTGCATAATCGCCAAGTCCGGAACCTAATACGATTGCCACCTTAGGTACAAAATCAGTCTTTTCTCTCACACTCTTTAAGCAATTTTGAAGCTTTTCATATACTGGATTCATATATTTGTCTCCTTTTCTACTATCATTTATTTTACTTGTAATGATTCCCAAGACATTAAAAATTATATCAGACAATAAGGATATGTAAAAGTGAAATTTTTGAATATATAAGTAAAAAATAGAATCCTTATAAAGTAGATATATTTCTTCAAAATAAAATGGACATACAGCAGTGATTTTCTGCTATATGCCCATATATTTCATCCAAACCTCAGGTTGTTAATAAAGCTTTGCTATATATAAATTCCCATATGTCATCAACTAAATAATAATACAAATAAATCCGCCCGTAGAATCATTCACAATCTTTTGCATGGTTTCCTGTAACCGTACCTGACTGTCATCCCCAATCATGGCAATCTTGCCAGCAATACCATCATAAACAAGCTGTTCTACCGTTTTACCAAAGATATTGGTATCCCAGATACTATTAGTATCATCTCTGGATTCGCCAATATAAGAAATCAAATCTTTTGCCTGTTGTTCGGTTCCTACGATTGGTGCTATCTCAGTAATCACATTGGCTTTAATAAAGTGAACGGAAGGGCTGACTGCACGGATTTTTACACCGTATTTGGAGCCATGCTTGATAATCTCCGGTGTATCCAATTCAATCTCTGTCCGTTCCGGTGTCACAACCCCGTATCCTGTATGCCGTACAGATTCCATGGCATTTAGTACTTTTCTGTATTCCTTCTGCATGGAAGCGTATTCCTTTAACAATTGTAATAAATCATACTCGTTTCTTATTTCACTGCCAATCCATTCGCTAAGCATTTCATAATAACAGTTATCCTCTAATGTAAGCAGAATACGGATGATACCGTTTTCCATGCCGATGTGTTCCGTAACACAGTGCTTTACATTCTCATTCTCTACTACAATGGGATGGGTAATTACATCCCTCATTACACGGATATCCTTGGTTACCTCACGGATACTGTTCATAAGCCCTGCTTTAAATGAATGGTCATTTGAAAGCATTTCCACCCACTTTGGCATGTAAAATTCCATAACCGATACCGGAAATTCATATAAGAGATTTTCCAAAATCAACTGCACATCTTCTCTTTTCATCTGCTGGCAATTCATAGGAAGAGCCGTTACTCCGTATTGCGAAGAAATTTCTGTTGCAATTTTGTTGGCTTCCTCCGAATACGGTTTACTGGTATTTACCAATACTACGAACGGTTTCTTAAGCTTCTGTAATTCTTCCATGGTATTTCTTTCCGCTTCTGCATATGCTCCTCTTGGAATATCGGTAATGCTTCCGTCGGTCGTCACTACAATTCCTACGGTAGAATGGTCTTTGATTACTTTTTGGGTTCCGATTTCTGCTGCTTTTGCAAACGGAATCTCTTCTTCATACCATGGTGTCTTCACCATTCTCGGTACATTTTCTTCCATATGTCCGGTGGCACCATCCACCATATATCCTACACAATCCACCATCCGGACCTTAACAAATACATCCTCTGCCAGCTTAACATTAGCCGCGTTTTTAGGAATAAACTTCGGTTCTGTGGTTGTGATGGTTTTTCCTGTTCCGCTCTGTGGCAGTTCATCCTGCAAACGGACCTTTTCCGGCGAATCCTCCATGTTCGGAAGCACCATCAAATCCATAAAACGCTTAATGAATGTGGACTTTCCCGTCCTTACAGGTCCCACTACGCCAATAAAGATTTCTCCTCCACATCTGTGTTCAATATCTTTGTATAAATCAAACTCTGTCATTCTTTTATTGTCCATAAAAAAACCCCTTCCATACTTATCTAAATGTATGCAAGGGATTTTTTTATTATGTCTTTCTTATGTAAAAATGTTCTATTCTTCAATGGAACGTCTTCTATGTACGACTACAGTTTCATCCAGACATTCAAAGATTTCATCTATTTTCTCATTCTTCATCTTAGGGGTAACTAAACTTACAACCGGTACAACGATAAGTCCTGCAATCATTGCAATGGCACCTGCATTAATCGGTGATGCAATAAATTTTAAGAACATATTCGCTACTGTCAGACCAACACCGCATACAAAGCTTGCCCAAACTGCGGCTTTCGTAACGCCCTTCCAATACAGACCATACATAAACGGTGCAAGGAACGCTCCTGCAAGTGCTCCCCATGAAATACCCATAAGCTGGGCAATGAATGTAGGTGGATCAAGAGCAATTACGACAGAAATAACAATAAAGAATACCAGCATTATTCTCATACAAAGCAGCTGTTTCTTTTCATCCATATCCTTAATCACATTATCCTTAAGAAGGTCCAATGTAAGTGTAGAGCTGGAAGTCAATACCAGGGATGATAATGTAGACATAGATGCTGATAATACTAAAACAATTACAATCCCTACTAAAATATCCGGGAGTGTGGAAAGCATACTTGGTACAATCGCATCGTAAATAATACTTCCGTCTTCCTTATATATCGCCGGTGTATCAAACAAACGGGCAAATCCACCAAGGTAATAACAACCACCTGCAACAATAATTGCAAAGAATGTGGAAATAATCGTACCTGAACGAATGGATTTTTCATCCTTAATTGCATAAAACTTATGAACCATCTGCGGAAGTCCCCATGTACCCAGAGAGGTTAATATCACAACTCCAATCAGATTAGGTAAATCCGGTCCGAAGAAGGAAGCAAATACACCCTTCTGCCCCATAGTAAGAGGTACATCACTCTCAATCTCTGCAAGTTGCTTAACCGCTTCGTAAAAACCACCCTGTCCGTTAAGTACTGCTACGATAACAGCCACAATACCAAACAACATAATAATACCCTGAATAAAATCATTAATGGCAGTTGCCATATAGCCACCCAATACTACATATACACCGGTAAGCGCTGCCATAACAATTACACATACAGAATACGGAATATCAAATGCCATTCCGAAAAGTCTTGATAAACCATTGTATACGGAAGCCGTGTATGGAATCAGGAAAATGAAGGCTATGGCACTGGCTCCGATTCTGAGTGCATTAGAATCATATCTCTTTCCAAAAAAATCCGGCATGGTTGCTGCAGACAAGTGCTTAGTCATGACTCTTGTTCTTCTACCCAGAATAACCCAGGCAAGCAAGGAACCGATGATTGCATTACCAATACCAATCCACGTAGCAGAAAGACCATATTTATATCCAAACTGCCCTGCATAACCGACAAATATAACCGCTGAAAAATAGGATGTACCGTATGCAAAAGCAGTAAGCCACGGACCAACACTACGTCCACCCAATACAAAATCATTCACATTGGTTGCATGCTTTCTGGAATACAATCCAACAGCAATCATAATACCAAAAAAGATCAGAAGAAAACTAATTTTTGTAATCACTTTGAGTTACCTCCAACATTAAATCACTTTTACTCATGCACTTTAAAGCGTTGCGCTTTAAACCGTTACGCTTTAAAGTCTTAAAGCAATTATGATTATATAAGACCCTTACACAAAATGCAAGGGTTTTATATAATCATATTCTTTTAAATTTATAATTCATCAGACTTGATTAATTCCACACCGGTCTTTTCCAATACTTCTGCTGCTTTCTCAATATCGGCTGTCTTAATTACAATAGATGCATCATCCGAACCGGTTGCCAATGCATAGGTATAATCAATATTGATTCCTGCTTTACAGATTTCAGCTAACAATAGCTGCAACTGTCCCACCTTATGTGCCAGCTTAACTGCAAGAACATCTGTTAACATAGCCGTAAAACCGGCTTCTTTTAATGCTGCTTTCCCTTTTGCCGGATCAGATACAATCATTCTAAGAAGACCGTAATCACTGGTGTCGGCAAGTGATAAGGATACTATATTAATATCATTTTCTTTTAACGTAGCCAGAACTTTATCTAAGCGTCCTTCTCTGTTTTCCAAAAAAACGGATAATTGTTTTACAAACATACTCTTTCTCCTTTCACCTACACCAATTTACGTTTATCAATAACATGAACCGCTTTACCCATACTTCTTTCGATGGTCTTAGGCTCAACCAATTTCACTTTAACAGCAAGACCGATTGCCTGCTGAATCTGATGTGCAATCTTCTTGGTTAAGTTTTCAAGTTCACTAATCTTATCAGAGAAGAAGATTTCATCCACTTCCACCTGTACTTCCAAGGTATCCAAATTGTTCACACGGTCAACAATCATCATATAGTATGGTGTTGCTTCACCCATTTCAAGAAGTGCAGCTTCCACCTGGGATGGGAATACATTTACGCCACGGATAATAAGCATATCGTCGGAACGGCCCTTGAAACGGCTGATTCTTGCAAGGGTACGTGCGCATTCACATTTTTCATAACTGATGCTGGTTAAATCCTTAGTACGGTAACGGATTAACGGAATACCTTCTTTAGTAAGTGTGGTAAATACCAGTTCACCTGTCTCTCCTTCACCGATAGGCATTAATGTCTTAGGGTCGATGATTTCCGGAAGGAAATGATCTTCATATACATGAAGTCCCTTATGATAAATACAGTCACAGGCAACACCCGGTCCCATAATCTCAGAAAGACCGTAAATATCAAATGCATTAATATGCAGTTTTTCTTCAATCTGCATACGCATCTGTTCCGTCCATGGCTCCGCACCACAAATGGCTGCCTTTAATTTAATTTCATCAATAGCACCTTCCGCCTCTAATGTCTCTGCAATATGTAACAGATACGACGGTGTACAGGCAATGGCTGTTGCACCAAAATCCTTCATCATGGTAGTTAATTTCTTGGTATTACCGGTTGACATAGGGACTACGGTTGCTCCAAGATGCTCGGCACCATAATGTGCCCCAAGACCACCGGTAAACAAACCATAACCATAGGCTACCTGAATAATATCGTCACGGTTAAGTCCTGCCTGTGCAAACGCTCTGGCAACACATTCACTCCATACTTCAATATCTCTTCTTGTATAACCTACTACCGTTGCTTTACCTGTTGTACCACTGGATGCATGCACACGTACAATCTGAGACATTGGAACCGCAAACAGACCAAACGGGTAGGTGTCACGCAAATCATCCTTGGTTGTATAAGGAAGCTTGCTGATATCTTCAATTCCTTTAACATCTCCCGGTTCAATCCCTACTGCCTGCATTTTCTTGCGATAGTACTCCACATTGTGGTAAACTCTGTCTACCAATTTTACGAGTCGCTTGCTTTGCAGATTCTGAAGTTCGTCACGGCTCATACACTCTTTTGCTTCGTTCCAAATCATTTTGGTAACCTCCTGTTTTCTTAACATCACCTCATAAAAAGCCCATCCCCACCGGGCTCTTCAAAATATACTTATTATTAACTTTCAAAGCCAAGTAAAAATGCTTTTTTATTAATCTCTACGGTCTTTGGCGGTACTGTCTTTTCAATCACTTCAAGCCATGCTTCTTTTGAAAAATCCATATGTTTTGCTGCAACACCAAGAACAATGATGTTAAACACCTTGGAATTACCCAATTTTAGTGCTTCTTCCATGGCATTCACTTTATATACGCTGTATTCCTTAGAAAGATTTTCAATAATATTTTCCGGATACTGCGCCGCTCCGGTCACTACCGGCATCGGATCAATACGCTGGTCATTGACTACAATGGCACCATCCTTTTTCAGGAAATGCGCATAACGGAGTGCTTCCAATTTTTCAAATGCAATCAGTACATCTGCCTGCCCTTCTTCTACAATCGGTTCTGCCACCTTTTCCCCGTAACGTACAAACGTAACTACGCTACCGCCTCTTTGGGCCATACCATGCACTTCCGATAATTTGACGTCGTATCCTGCGTCAACGGTAATACCACCTAAAATACGGCTGGTAAGGAGTGTACCCTGACCACCAACACCAACGATCATAATGTTTTTTGTATTGTTTGCCATATTACACCTCCACCGTTTCAATTGCATCAAATTTACAGATTCCTTTACAAAGACCACATCCGTTACACATGGTCTGGTCAATGGAAATTGTTCCGTCTTCATTCTTGGTAAGTGCAGGACATCCCGGTCTTAAACACATACCGCATTTCTTACATTTTTCCGGAACAGTAATACATTTCGTTGTAAATTTATTGCCTTTTAAAAGAACGCAAGGAGATTTTGTAATAATAACGGAAACTTCATCCTTGGCAGTTTCTTCTTTTATTACTCTTTCCAATTCAGCAGTATCGAATGCATTTACTTCTACAACATTCTTTACGCCAATTGCTTTGCATAACTCATAAATATTAATAGCCGGTACTGTTTCACCCATTAATGTCTTACCGGTAGCGGCGTGGTCCTGATGACCGGTCATACCGGTTGTGGAGTTGTCAAGAATCATAACCGTGCCGGTACCCTGGTTATAAACCATATTCATTAATGAATTCACACCGGTATGCATAAAGGTGGAGTCACCGATTACTGCTACCCAGTTCTTGATATAATCCTTGCCCTTTGCCATTTCCATACCATGTAAGGAGGAAATGCTGGCACCCATACAAATAGTGGTATCCACTACGCTAAGTGGTGCAACGGCACCCAGTGTATAACATCCGATATCACCGGCTGCATGAATCTTTAATTTATTTAATACAGAATATACACTTCTGTGTGGACATCCCGGACACAGAATCGGAGGACGTGCAGGAACATCTGCCGCAGGATTCATTGCCACTTCCTCTTGTAAAATAGCCTTACGAATCATATTGGCTGAATACTCACCCTGTACGGTAAAAATCTCCTTGCCGATACATTTGATTCCCCATGACTTAATCTGTTCTTCAAAAACCGGCTCCAGTTCTTCGAAAATATATAAGGTATCTACTTTTGAAGCAAATTCTTCAATTAATTTTTTAGGAAGAGGATGAACCAAACCAAGCTTTAATACACTGGCATCCGGGCATGCTTCTTTTACATACTGATACGCAATACCACTGGTGATAAAACCAATCTTGGTATCGTTCATTTCCACGCGGTTAATCGGCATTTCACAAGCATCTGCCGCCATATCCTTTAATCTCTTCTCCACATAGACATGTCTTGCCTTTGCCATACCCGGCATCATCACATACTTTGCGATATTTCTTTCATATGTAATATCCACCGGCTCGCATCTTTCTTCCAATGTAACCGGTCCCTGGGAATGTGCTAAACGTGTTGTGGTACGCACTATAATAGGAGTGTCATATTTTTCGGAAAGGTCAAAGGCATATTTCATGAAATCCTTTGCTTCCTGGGAATCCGATGGTTCCAACACAGGCACCATAGCGGCTCTTGCCACACATCTGGTATCCTGCTCGTTCTGGGATGAATAAAGGCCCGGATCATCGGCCGCCACAAGAACAAGACCACCGTTTACACCACAGTAGGATACGGTGTAAAGCGGATCACTTGCTACATTTACACCCACATGCTTCATGCTTGCCATAGCACGGACTCCACTAATGGACGCACCGATTGCTACTTCCATCGCCACCTTTTCATTCGGAGACCATTCCGCATAAATCTCAGGATATTTTACAATATTTTCACTAATTTCTGTACTTGGGGTACCCGGATATGCAGCAGAAACTTTTACGCCTGCTTCAAAGGCACCTCTGGCAATGGCCTCATTGCCTAACATAATCTTTGTTTCACTCATTTAACAAATCACCTTTCAATAAATCTTTTCATTTTATCCCATGTTCTGCTCCGCAATCAGTTTGTTTGCACCATACATTTCACGAAGTTTCGGCTTCTCGATTTTCCCTGTAGGATTGCGTGGAATATCTGCAAAGAAAATCTTACGGGGACGTTTGTAACGCGGAAGCTTTAAACAGTATTCATTCATTTCTTCCTCTGTCATCAGAGCGCCTTCCTTTAATTCAATAATCGCTGCTGCAATTTCGCCAAGACGCTTATCTGCAAGACCAATAACCGCCACATCATGTACCTTATCATTGGTACGGATAAAATCTTCTATCTGAACCGGATATAAGTTTTCACCACCACTAATAATAACATCCTTCTTACGGTCAACCAGGAAAATAAATCCGTCTTCATCTTCCTGTGCCATATCTCCTGTAAACAGCCATCCATCACCGAGCACTTCATTGGTAGCCTTCTCATCATGATAATAACAGGTCATAACACCCGGTCCCTTAACAGCAAGTTCTCCTACTTCACCTTTTGCAACAGTATTACGGTTCTCATCCACTATTTTGACTTCCCAACCATAACCCGGTTTTCCGATAGCACCGACTTTATGTATATTTTCTACTCCCAAATGCACACAACCCGGTCCGATGGACTCTGATAAACCATAATTGGTATCATATGCATGATTTGGGAAAATACTCTTCCATTTCTTAATCAAGCTCTGTGGTACCGGCTGTGCACCGATATGCATCAGTCTCCACTGCTTCAATTCATAATCCGAAAGATTTATCCTTCCGCTTTCAATTGCTTCAATAATTTCCTGTGCCCACGGAACCAAAAGCCATACAATGGTACATTTTTCCTTGGAAACCGCATCCAGAATAAATTCCGGATTGGTACCCTTTAATAAGACAGCTTTGCTTCCGGACAATAAACTGCCAAACCAATGCATCTTTGCACCGGTATGATACAAAGGCGGAATACATAAGAATACATCCTCTCTTGTCTGTCCGTGATGATTCTGCTCCACCATGCAGGAATGCATCAAGCTTCTGTGTTTATGTAAAATTGCTTTCGGAAATCCTGTTGTACCCGACGAAAAATAAATCGCTGCATCGTCATCGTCCGATAAAATCATAGTCGGTGAAAGGCTGGAGCAATTTGCGGATAATGAATTATAATCATCTGCAAATCCCGGACAACCTTCTCCTACATAGATAAGAAGACGTCCCTTACTGATACGGTCTGCAATTTCTTCCACACGGCCGATAAACGGATTGCTGAATACCAGTACATCTGCCTCTGCAAGATTTACACAATACTCAATTTCATCTGCGGAATAACGGAAATTGAGCGGCACGGCCAAAGCTCCTGTCTTTAAAACACCAAAGTAAATCGGAAGCCATTCCAATCCGTTCATCATCAAAATAGCAACTTTATCCCCCTTACGGATTCCTCTTTGAATCAAGAGATTAGCAAACCGGTTGGCCTTCTCATTAAATACTCCCCAGGTTATCTCTCTCCGATAACTGGTCTTAGAGCTTGGCTCGATTAATTCATACTCTTTCCAGGTAACTCTTCTATCTTCCTTAATCTCCGGATTAATCTCAACCAAACAGATATCATTCGGATATTGTCTGGCATTTCTTTCTAATAATTCGGTAATTGGCATACTACTAAATCCCTTCTCTTTTTATTAGGCACAGTTTTACGATTTAACGCTTTGCACTGTTAAAATCGATTATAACATCAACTCTCTGGTTGGTCAACGACAGAACTATTTATTTTTTCACATTATTTTCGTGTTAATCCCTCTGTCATCCCTTACATTTTTCAACAAAAAACAGCCCGCAAAAAGCGGGCTGCCACATACGTAATTATTCAATTACTAATTCATCCCAGTTATCATCCGGAACGAAAGCAATGTATGTTTTACCTGTATTGATAGTAATTTCATTGCCTTCTGCATCATAGTAACGTGTAGGTTCTGTTGCACTTGGCTTAGTCCATGTAACAGGAATTGCTTTACCGTTTGTTACATAGTAACCAGGTGTTGGATTACCAACGATACAGTTGAAAATCATATATCCGTTTTCGTCGTACTGATGGAAAGTACAGCTCTGGATTAATACATTTTCAAATTTTAACTGTTCATTTGTCTTACCGTCTAAATGAGCTTCACCGTACTCGAAGTAATCGTATACGCCTTCTTCTTCATTATATACTAAGTAAGAACCGTTGTTTTTGAATGGAAGCTTAACTTTACTTGCATCAACAGAGTCTGACTTTTCCCCTAAATCTACAGGGTTAGCCTTTGGAGCAAAGTTATAGTGAGGTCCAACATAATATTCGTTGTACTCAGTATCTACTCCGGAATTAGAGAAAGCCTTGTCCAAATCGCCAGGCATAATGTATTCTGTAAATTCTCTTGCTTTACCATTGTCTACACGTGAGAAAATACCTGAGAAATGGTCAGCGTATGGTTCTGCAAAATATGGGTCAATGTAGAAAGGACCACCGTCATGACAAAGAACCGCATTCCATTCTGCTGCAAGCAGGATGTTTGTAGGTCTTACGGAACGGATACTTCCTAACTGTTCAATACTGCCCCAATCCTTTACAATTGCCATCATACGGGTGATACGTCCGTTTGCAGTACTGTTCATCATTTCGTAAACAATATCTGCTTCATTAAGACCAAAGTGAGGTAATGCTCTCTTATCATTGTCAACCATAGCTGCAATTGGTCTCTGATTCTTTAAGCTCTCATCAATTGGTAAATTAGTAAGTTCGCTGAAGTACATTCCTTCCGGAAGTTCATCCTCTAATACTACTTCTTCTGTTGTTGTTTCTTCAACAGTTGTTTCTACTTCAATCGGAATCTCCTCAACAGTAGCTACTTCAACTACTTCTTCCTCTTTGTCTCCACAAGCACATAAAGCGAAGCTCATTACAAGTGCTGTGAGAACTAATAATGTTTTTCTCTTCATAATATATCCTTCCTTTAGTAATTTGAGATTATATCCCCAAATTTTTCGCAACACGTACAGTATACATAAAACTTAACTTACGTACAAGTAAAATGTTGTAAAAATGGGATTTTTTTAAATTTCTTAAGATTTATTCCCTATTATTCTTTTTTCTTGGCGAATTTGCATACAGACAATCCGGATACAATACCAACACTGATTCCCACCAATACATCACTCAGATAATGAACGCCCACATATACTCTGGATAATGCCATTACCAATCCTGCAGCTAAAATACTGTATTTTTTCTTTTTCCCTTTGAACATTTTAAAAAATACAATGGCACTCGCCAAGCTGTTGGCAGCATGTCCCGATGGGAAGGAGGAATCCGGCTGTCTCTCTATTAATATCTTAAGCTCATTTAGGACTTCATATGGTCTGTCCCTATCCACAATATTCTTTAATATCATATTGTTAAGCAGAAAACACACACAAATGGAAACCAGTGACAATTTCCCTGCTTTACGGGTATCCTTATTTATCATTAAAATTGCAGAAAAAACAATCCATAACAACCCATAATCGCCCAGACGGGTTAAGGTCTTGATAAATGGAGTCAATTTCTCTGAACGGAGATTTTCCTGTACCCACAGCAAAATACTCTCATCAATTGCCTGTAATTCACTCATGCGGCTATCCTTTCTACTATGTATCACATAAATTCAGCCCGCAAGCGGGCTGAATGCTTAACAAATACGATTCTACTACAAAAGATACTATTTTAAAACAACCTTTTTGTAAGTTTTCTTACCTCTTCTTACAACAATGCCTTCACCGGATAATTCATCCGCAGAAAATACTTTCTTAATATCGGTTACTTTTTCATCCGCAGCTGTAACGCCACCCTGCTCAACGGCACGTCTTGCTTCGGAACGTGATGCACAGAGTCCGCCTTTTACTAAAAGGGATAAAATATCAATATATCCGTCTTCTGCAAAATCTTCCATGGTAAGCTCCACTGTAGGCATGTCTGCAGCATTACCGCCACCGCCAAATAACTGCTTGCTGGCTGTTCTTGCCTTCTCAGCTTCTTCGTCACCATGTACCAGTTTAGTAAGCTCGTAAGCAAGAATATCTTTAGCTTCATTTAACTGGCTGCCTTCCCAATCATTCATCTTATCGATTTCTTCAACAGGAAGGAATGTTAACATACGGATACACTTGAGTACATCTGCGTCTGCCACATTTCTCCAATACTGGTAGAATTCGAATGGAGAAGTCTTATTCGGATCAACCCATACAGCCCCCTTCTGTGTCTTACCCATCTTCTTACCTTCCGAGTTAAGAAGTAAGGTGATGGTCATGGCATGTGCATCTTCTCCTAATTTGCGACGGATAAGCTCTGTACCACCAAGCATATTGCTCCACTGGTCATCACCGCCAAACTGGAAATTACAACCATAATCCTGGAATAATTTGTAGAAATCATAGCTCTGCATAATCATGTAGTTAAATTCAAGGAAACTTAATCCTTTTTCCATTCTCTGCTTATAACATTCTGCAGATAACATTCTGTTTACAGAAAAATGCGGTCCCACTTCACGAAGCACATCAATATAATTTAAATCTGCCAACCAATCCGCATTATTTACCATAATGGCATTGCCTTCAGAAAAATCAATAAAACGGCTCATCTGCTTTTTAAAGCAATCCACATTATGCTGAATGGTTTCCGTTGTCATCATGGAACGCATATCGCTTCTTCCGGACGGATCACCAATCATAGCCGTACCCCCACCAATTAATACGATAGGCTTATTACCGGCTTCCTGTAATCTCTTGGTCAAACATAATGTCATAAAATGACCTACATGAAGACTATCCGCTGTTGGATCAAAGCCAATATAAAATGTAGCCTTTCCTTCATTAAGCATATTGCGGATTTCTTCTTCATTTGTTACCTGGGCAATTAACCCTCTTGCCTGCAATTCTTCATAGATTTTCATAATGCATTTTCTCCTTTTTGAAATTAAGCCTAAAACAAAAATAAACCTCATCCGTTCTTGCGAAAGGACGAGGTCAAAACCCGTGTTACCACCAATCTTCATAATACCCTTACGGGTACTACCTTATCAGGCACTTCCATGCCCTGACATATTAACGGTTGCCGAATCCGTCGCAGCCTACTGTTAGTTCAGTGCGCAGCTCAAAGAGGTATTCATAATAAGGGTATCCTGCGCCTCTCACCTGCCGGCAACTCTCTGTAGGTACGAACTTATTACTACTTATTCTTGTCATAGCCTTTTCATATTGCTTGTATTGTAGTTGAAAACATTTTCTTTGTCAACGTAATCCGCAGAATTCTTTGTTTTTTCATGAATTACGTTGCATTCCGTTCCCTTACGGGATAAGAATCGTACATTATTTATTCACCATCAGCTTGGTCATGGCTTCATTCAATCCGCCAACCGTCAGATGATACATAGGAATCAATCCTTTAATTGCTGTTTCTGCTTCTCTCCATGGAGCATGTCCCGGTGCCATCTTCGGATTCATCCAGACCACCTTCTTATAATGACGCTTTACAAGTTTAAGCCATTCCCAACCCGGAAGTCCTCCGTTCGGCCCTCTGTAATTCCCCGTATCCGAATACAACTCTTCCGGTGCCATCGCCGCATCCCCGACAATAATTACTTTGTAATCACTGTCCAAATTTCGGAACATCCACTCTGTATCAATCCAGTCACCGTTTTCACATTCCGGCGTATTATATAATTTGCTGTAAATACAATTATGGAAATAATATGCTTTTACATCTTTATAATGATTGGATTTGTAAACTGCCTGGAACAGTTCATTAATTAACTTGGTATAGGGTATCATGGTTCCGCCCGAGTCCATCAGGAGTAAAAGCTTAATGGCATTCTTACGCGGTTTTTCCATGACAATCTGAAGCATCCCGCCATTATTACAGGTTTTATCAATAGTTCCGTCAATATCCAGCTCCGTCTTCGGAATATCCAATTTGGTGGAAAACTGACGCAGTTTTCTAAGAGCCTGCATGAACTGACGGTTATCCATTACCCTGTCATCTCTGAAATCACGGTACTTCTTGGAACCGATAACCGCAAAAGCGGACTGATAGCCCGTATTACCTCCCACACGGACACCACCGATATTACCACCCGTATTACCAAACGAAGTCTTACCCATGGTTCCAATCCAATGGGAACCACCGTTGTGCTCACTGTCCTGATCCTTCAGACGTTGTTTGAATTTTTCTTCTACATCGTCCTTATCCACCTTAATATCTTCTACCTTATTAAGCCACTGCTTCTCTGTCTCCTGAAGCCACTCATTCATCTCCGGCTTATCCAGCCACTTGAGCATATTAGCACCGACTTCCGGATTCATGGTGGAACCTTTGAAATTGGACTCAAACACCATATCAAATTTATCAAAGTCCGTTTCACTTTTTACCATAATCATTCTGGCAAGATAGTAAAACTCTGTTAATGATGCGTTACACATCCCTTTATCCAAGGCTTCCTGTAATGTGATAAACTCACTCATAGTAACCTTAAGGCCTGCCGCACGCAAATCATAGAAAAACTTCGTGAACATCTGTTATCACTACTTCCTGTCTATCAATAGTCAATACAATTCCAATGCTGCGCTATTACACTTAATAGTTCTGTGCCATCTTCTCTTTTACGGTGCTTAAATCTTCGTCCTTCTTTACCACAACACCGATAAAAGGAAGCTCCTTTTTAATCTTTTCAACCGGAATCCCGCTTATCATAAGAACATTAATCCAGTCAATCAATTCTGAAGTACTCGGTTTTTTACGGACATCCCTCATAGCACGGATATCATAGAATACGTCAAAGGCATTTTTCAAAATATTATCTTCCACATTTGGAAAATGGGTACGGACGATTTCTTCCATTAAATCCTTTTCCGGGAAATCAATGTAATGGAAAATGCAACGTCTTAAGAACGCATCCGGCAATTCCTTTTCTGCATTGGAAGTAATAATCACAATCGGACGGTTCTTTGCCTTTACCGTCCTCTTTGTTTCATGAATATAGAATTCCATCTGGTCAAGCTCCCATAATAAATCGTTTGGGAATTCCAAATCTGCCTTATCAATTTCATCTATCAAGAGGATAACCTGCTCATCACTTTCAAATGCTTCCCCCAACTTACCAAGCTTAATATACTTGGCAATATCATCTACCCCTTCTTCTCCAAACTGACCATCATAGAGTCTCTGGATAGTATCATACATATAAAGACCTTCCTGAGCCTTGGTGGTAGACTTAATATTCCAAATAAGAAGCTTCTTACCAAGAGATTTGGCAACCGCCTCCGCAAGCATAGTCTTGCCGGTTCCCGGCTCTCCCTTTATCAAAAGTGGCTTCTGTAAAGTTATGGCCACATTTACTGCTGTTAACAATTCCTGGCTGGCAACATATTCGTTAGTCCCCTGAAAATCATTCTGTAACTGACTCATGAAAGTTCCTCGCTTTCTTTTCTTGTAATCTCACTCATTTCATGTTACGATATTCCACATGCAAAAGCAAGAAAAAAGGGGATATTCCTATGAAGAATGAATTAAAAAAGAAGGATTTTTCTGTATCCTTAGAAATCTTTCCTCCAAAGAAGGAAGAAGAATTTCCGGGTGCGTTTGAGCTACTGGATAAATTGGCATTACTGAATCCTGATTTTATCAGTGTTACCTACGGAGCCGGCGGTTCCCGTTCTAAAAAAACAGTGGAAATGACATCCTATATCAAGAACAAATTACAGATTCCTGCCCTGGCACACCTTACTTGTGTCGGCAATAAGAAAAGTGATATTGATGCCGTTGTCGCTGATTTAAAAAAGGAAGGAATCACTAATGTACTGGCTCTGCGTGGGGACCGTCCCGCCTATATGACGGACGAACAGTACAATGCCAGAGAATTTGAACATGCTTCCGATATGATTGCTTATTTAAAGGAAACCGCTGACTTTCAGATTTCAGCTGCCTGCTATCCGGAAAAACACTTTGAAGCCATGTCATTCAAAGAAGATGTCCGCCACTTAAAGAACAAAGTGGATTTGGGCGTAGATATGTTAATCAGTCAGTTATTCTTTGATAATGAAATGTTTTTCCGTTTTGAAGAAATGACTCAGATTGCGGGAATTACTGTCCCAATCTGTGCCGGCATAATGCCGATTACCACTTCCAAGCAGCTTGGAACCACAGTTTCACTCTCCGGTTCTTCCGTTCCTAAAAAATTAGCGGATATTATTGCTACTTATGATGATAAGCCGGAGGATATGCGAAAAGCCGGAATTGAATATGCTATAAATCAAATTCTGGATTTAAAAGCACATGGTGTAAAAGATGTTCATTTATATTCCATGAACAAAGCCAAAACCACAAAAGAAATCTTCGAAGCAATCCGCTAGTTTCCAGGTCAAAAAGTTGCTTCCTTACAATTTTCTCATACAGAAATAAAAATACCGATAGGAACAAGCTACGTCCTATCGGTATTTTTTATTCCCACACCATATCGGTGCTTTCAATTTTCTTATCTCTTGTCATTAAATCCATCATTGCCTCGGATGCCGGCTTATTATCAAATAAGACTGCATTTACCTGCTCAATAATCGGAATTTGTACATCATACTTCTTAGAAAGACCAAGGGCTGCCTTTGCTGAATACACACCCTCTACTACCATCTTAACTTCTGCCATGGCTTCGTCCATGGTCTTGCCCTGACCAATCAGGATGCCGGCACGACGGTTACGGGAATGCATGCTGGCACAGGTTACAATCAAATCTCCGATACCGGATAAGCCACAGAAGGTTTCAAACTTTCCGCCCATTGCCATACCCAGTCTGGCAATTTCTGTAATACCACGGGTAATAAGAGCTGCCTTAGTATTATCTCCATATCCGAGTCCATCCGCAATACCGGCTGCAAGTGCTACGACATTCTTAAGGGCAGCACCAAGCTCGATACCCAGTACATCCGGACTGATGTACACGCGGAACACTTCACTCATGAAAATATTCTGGATATATTCTGCTGTTTCTTTTTTATCTGCCCCTACAACAATAGTAGTCGGAATTCCTCTTCCTACTTCTTCTGCATGGGAAGGACCGGATAACACAGTAACCTCTGCCTGCGGAACCTCTTCTTTAATAATCTGGGAAAGAGTCATCAGGGTACTCTCTTCGATTCCTTTTGCTACATTTACAATAATCTGCCCATCCGCAACCACATTCTTTAAGGAAGCAGCTGTGCTTCGTACAAATGGAGACGGTACTGCTAACACCAGTAAATCCTTACCTTCCACAGCTTCTTTTAAATCCGTGGTAAAAGTTATTTTGTCAGACAAAATAACTCCCGGCAGTTTATCCTTATGTTCATGAGTCTCATTTAACATCTTAATTTCATCTTCAATAATGGACCATACCTTTACCTCATGTCCATTATTACTAAGTAATACCGACAAAGCAATTCCCCAGCTTCCGGCACCGATTACACCAATTTTTGCCATAGTATTGAAACATACCTTTCCGTACCTGCCATGGGCAGATATCCATTCTTAATCCAGTTTATTCTTCTTAGAAATATAGGTCTTACGTTCTGTACCTTCCATGAGTTTTTTAATATTTCCCCGATGGCGCCAGAATGCCATAATCAATAACAATACGGCAATGACATACATTTCGTTTAATGTCGCCTGTTCTGCTCCTGCAAAATATCCGTTCTGCCCAAATACAACTAAATGTGTAACAAGTGCTACGTATACCAGCATGGAACCTAACGATACATAGTGAGTGGTGGAAAATACAAGAATAAATACCAATCCTTCCACCAAAATAAACCAAGGTCCCAGAGAAGCAATCAACCCGGCGGTTGCTGCAATTCCTTTTCCACCTTTAAAATTCAGATAAAAAGGATAATTATGTCCCAGAATAACTCCGGCAGCCGTATACATTACTAATACGTGGATGATATCCGGATACATCGCTCCAAACACCAACCGTACCACAAGTACTGCCGCCACTGTCTTGGCAACATCTCCAAGAAAAACAATCAACCCGGCTTTTTTCCCAAGGACACGGAGTGCATTGGTGGTACCTGCATTGCCGCTTCCCACCGTTCTAATATCTATTCCCTGTGTCTTTCCGTATATATATGCCGTCTGAATCAGTCCAAATGCATATCCAATTAGAATACATAATAATTTATCCATAGAATTCTCCCGGTCACAGATTAATAATCATTTATTTCTCTTCGTTACGTTCACGGATAATAAACTTTAACGGAGTTCCTTTAAAACCAAATGCATTCCGAATCTGGTTCTCAATATATCTGGTATATGAAAAATGCATCAATTCCTTATCGTTTACGAAAATAACAAAGGTAGGCGGTTTTACGGATACCTGTGTTATATAGTATAAACGTAACCGTTTTCCTTTATCGGACGGAGGCTGCTGCATGGCAACCGCTTCTGTCATAATTTCATTCAGAACACCGGTAGAAACACGGAGAGTGGTATTTTCAATTACCGCATCAATAGTTTCATATAATTTACCGATTCTCTGACCTGTTTTTGCGGAGATAAACAGGATTTCCGCATAAGGCATAAAGGATAAGGTCTTACGTACACTCTCCGTAAAACGGTAAATGGTTTTATCATTTTTCTCGATTAAATCCCATTTATTAACTGCAATGATAAAGCCCTTGCCTCTTTCGTGGGCAATTCCGGCAATCTTTGCATCCTGCTCCGTCACACCTTCGTTAGCATCAATTAAGAGCACCACCACATCGGCCCGTTCTACTGCCGTTACGGTACGGATAATCATATAATGCTCCAAATCTTCTTTTACTTTGTTCTTTCTGCGAAGACCTGCTGTGTCAATAAATACATATTCTTTGCCGTTATATTTTACCGGTGTATCAATAGCATCACGGGTGGTGCCTGCAATATCCGATACAATAACACGGTTTTCTCCGATTAATTTATTAACCAAAGAAGACTTCCCTACGTTTGGCTTACCGACAAAGGCAATTCTCGGGCGTTCATCTTCCTCTTCCTCTGCATCCTTATCTTCCGGGAAATGTTCGATTACCTTATCTAACATATCCCCGATTCCCAAACGGTTTGCCGCTGAAATCGGAATCGGGTCACCAATTCCCAGATTGTAGAATTCATACGTATCTACTAAGAACTTATTAAAATCATCCACTTTATTTACTACAAGAAGTACCGGCTTTCTGGATTTACGGAGCATGTCCGCCACCTTCATATCCGAATCCACAAGACCCTGCTTCACATCGGTAATAAAGAGAATAACATCTGCTGTATCAATGGCAATCTGTGCCTGATCACGCATCTGGGACAGGATAACATCACTGCTGTCCGGCTCAATACCACCGGTATCAATTAATGTAAATGCATAATCCAACCAGTTGATATCCGCATAAATTCTATCTCTTGTAATACCCGGAGTGTCTTTTACAATTGCTATCTTATCCCCTGCCAAGGCATTGAACAATGTAGACTTACCTACATTCGGTCTGCCCACAACAGCAACAATGGGTTTTACTTTCTTTTTTGCCATTCTATTTTAACCTTTCTGTCACTAAACAATTACCGTTTCCATGATGATTGATTACGATATAAAATACTGTCTAAAAAACCATATCCGCTTGATTTTACAATATCTACGTCCACTTGTAAAGATTTTTGAATATCATCCGTGGTAATATCATCCAACAATACCTTTTCTCCGCTACGGAGAAGATTCTCCGGTAAAAGCAACCGGTCACCCAATTCCTTGTCCTTACACTGGGCTATAATATCCGTTCCCGTAAGAAGTCCGGTCACCGTAATCATTTCTCCAAAAAAATCATTGCGAATCGGAAGAACCTGTATGGTTTTTTGCGGAAATGCTTCCATGATTTCTTCTGCCATTTTCCGGATATATGGATAAACAAGGCGTCCCGTCACAACAGAAACTGTTTCTTCTTCCACCTGTAGTCCCTTCTGTTTGTTTTCTTTTGCCCCACTTAATGCATCCGCAAATTCTTCCAACATAAGGCGGACCATGCCCACACCATTTTCCAATTGTAAATATCCGTCATAGCTTTCCTCATCCGGCATT
Organism: Lachnospiraceae bacterium; assembly: GCA_045531685.1. Classification (GTDB taxonomy): domain Bacteria; phylum Bacillota; class Clostridia; order Lachnospirales; family Lachnospiraceae; genus RGIG8767. Next base: position 31,847 of record JAZSEL010000058.1, read on the forward strand.
TCTCTATCCGCTAAAATATACCACTCATCGGAAGCATGTACAAAATGGAGTCCATACTCTTCCAGGGCCTTTGTCTGCCATTTTTCCACCGTTTCAAGCAGAACCTCCGCATCCTCTTTATTAAAAGGCTCCAAAGGATACAAGCCCTCTCTGTATTTTGACAATCCTACCGGTACAATAGAAACACTTCTCAAATGAGGAAGGTATTCATACATATCGGAAAGACTTCTTTCTAATTCTTCTCTGTCATTGATACCCTTACAGAGTACAATCTGCCCGTTCATCTCAATTCCGGCTTCATAAAAACGTTTTACTTTTTTCAATGCCTCTCCTGCAAAACGGTTATTCAGCATTTTACAACGAAGTTCCGGATTCGTAGTCTGAAAGGAAATATTAATCGGTGACAACCGATAGCGTATCACCTTATCAATATCATGATCCGACATATTGGTCAGAGTAATATAATTACCCTGTAAAAACGATAATCGAGCATCATCATCCTTAAAGTACAGAGTCTCCCTCATTCCCTTAGGCATCTGGTCAATGAAGCAGAATATACATTTATTATGACAGGAACGGTAATCATCCATTAAGCCGTTTTCAAAGACAATTCCCAAATCCTCATCTTCGTCCTTTTCAATTTCTAATTCCCACTCTTCACCATTTGGCTTGCGGATGGTAACCACAATGAATTCATCTTCGCAATAAAACTGGTAATCAAAAATATCTTCAATGTCTTCATCATTTATTTTTACAAGGATATCCCCCGGTTCAATTTCTAATTCTTCTGCAATACTCCCCGGTACAATATCTTTTACAATGTGTTCATTTTTCATAGCAACATGCCTCCGCATATCATTGTACTAAAAAAAGAGGAGTATTTCAAACCTTAATAACAGAAACGCCCAATCTGTGGCAGGCATACACATGCACTCACAGACTGGGCATCTATTCGTTCTGTTTCAACTATCTTTTTTATTGGCATACGTCAAATGTAAGGATTACCTTGAATAAGTCTCCGTCTAACTGCAATTCAAAATCTCCTTCCAAAGACTTCGTAAGATTTTTTGCAATGGAAAGACCCAAGCCACTTCCCTCGCTTCTTCTGGATTCATCTCCCTGAACAAAACGCTCCGTCAATTCTTCTGCACTGACATTAAGTGGCTGAGCCGAAATATTCTTAATGGCGAGGAATACTTTTTCTTTTCCTGAAACTTCATCAAGGAAAGTTCCCATATTCAGATATACTCTGGTTCCTTCCATGGCATATTTGTAGATATTATTATACAAATTCTCTATAACACGGAATATATGTCTGCTGTCCACCTTAATAAAAACCGGATTTGCAGGGAGGTCCTTTACCAGAGAAAGCCCTTTGCTGTCAAATTTTTCTGCAAATTCACCAAATACCTGATTAATGAACTCTACAAAATTAATCCGCTCAAACTGCAGGGAAATATTTCCGGAGGAAATCTTAGATGCCTCCACCAAATCATCCGTCAACTGCTTTAAACGCTGTGATTTTGCATCAAGAACCTGTACATAACTACGGATTTTTTCATCCTCTATGTTTTCACGTTTAATTAAATCCACATAATTGATAATGGATGTTAACGGTGTCTTAATATCATGGGACACATTGGTAATTAAATCCGCTTTCATCTTTTCATCCTTCATGCTGGTCTCTACCGCCTGATGGATGGAGGTTCCGATACTGTTAACAGAACGGGCCAGAATCAAATTGTCCCCATGAAGATGCTCGGTAGATACCTTATGGGCAAAATCCCCACCTTTAATCTTCTCAATTCCATCTACAATATTTTGACGCGCCTTGGTCTCCATATAAATCCAGGTACCCACTATCATATCAAACAAAAAGGCAATCGCAATTCCCTTAATATCCCATAATACCAATACCAGATTCAGGCAAAGGAATAACAAATACGGAAGCCATGTTCTGCTTACCAGATGGCCATTGTCATAGGTCTCCAATGCTCCCTGCTTGATTTTTCTAAACGCCCATACAATGATGGAATGCTTGAAAACACATTTATTTCTGATTTTGCGGATTCCGCAAAGATACAATCCTACAGCAATCGTATGGAATACATAAACCGTTACTCCCAACGCTCCCGCAATGGAATATACCTCATTCTCCCTGCCCGGAAGTACGTTTCCGAATTCTCTTATTGCAAGGATACCACCTATGAACACCAGTACCCAAAGAAGAAGATACACTTCTATCCAAAGCCGGTTACTCTTTTCGATTCTTTCTGCTTTTTTCCCCTGGAATACAACCACCCATTCCATCTTGGTCATAAACACAAATGTCATAACAAAGATAATAACCGAAACCAATGCCGCAAGACCCCAGACTAAGAAGAATGGATCTTCCTGATTATACAGGGCAGCTGCCGTTGCAAAAATATCCTTGCTTGTATACGTACTGTCAATACCAATCCACACTCTGGAATCATCCTGGAAGGAATACTCATATCTTGTCAAAATATCCCTCATATCCTGTGCATTCAAATCTGTGTTGGTACTAAGCTGCATCTTATCCGGATTATATACAATAAACTTATTGTATTTGGTAAACATGGCATTGATATCATCCGTTGACATGGAAGTAAAGTTTGTATCCAAATTGGAATAATATGCCGGCTTGCCGCTTTCTACAAATTCATAACAGAATATCAGGTTGGTATCCCCTGCCCCATACTCTTTTAAATACTTTGTATATTCCGTGTAGTTTTGAAACAATTCAGAGGATGCAATCTGAAGATTGGTTACCAATGTCTTATATTCCTCATTGGTAGTTGCATATTCTTCCAATTCCATACCGTCTATGGTTTTATACCGGTCGTATAGCTCACTCCGGTTACCGATTGTTTCAAAATCAAATCCGTAATTGCCCCACTTAATTAAATCATCCAGATAATATTGGGCAGTCACGGTATTCTTATCGATAATGGTTTCCTCTCTGTTGGCAAAGGAAGAGATATCCACAATCTTTTTGCCGTTATAGACTCCGTTTGTCTCCATTTGATTACGGATTACACACATTCTTGTTATTTCTTCCAGCTGATCTGTCAAAATATCGGTAAACAATCCCGTATCCTCAAACGCTGTCTGCTGTCTTTCAATCGGCGTTTTATTATACGTATAAGTATATCCGTCTTCTGTAGGCGAAATAACAGAAGAAGCCAGCATAAATACAAAACTTACTGCTATTGTCACTGCCGAAATGCGATTCAGCCAAATCACCATTTTTCTTAAACCTCTTCCTGTTCTTGCCTTCATATTGTTCCTCACACTTTCTCTATTGTTTTTCGATTTTATATCCAACTCCCCATACTACCTTTAAATAGCGTGGTTCCTTCGGATTAATTTCTATCTTTTCTCTAATATGTCTGATATGTACGGCTACGGTATTGTCCGCTCCGATTGCTTCCTCTTCCCATATGTTTTCATAGATTTGGTCAATGGAAAAAACCCTTCCCTGATTCTTAACAAGAAGAAGTAAAATATTGTATTCAATCGGTGTCAGCTTTACTAATTCTCCTTCTACCGTAACTTCCTTTGTTTCATCATTGATGGAAAGACCACCGGCACTGTATATATTGGCATCGCTTTCTACTTCATTCCCAAGCTTGGTATAGCGGCGCAAATGACTCTTTACCCTGGCGATTAATTCCAACGGATTAAAAGGCTTGGTAATATAATCGTCTGCACCGATATTGAGCCCCAGAATCTTATCCGTGTCCTGAGACTTTGCCGATAAAAAGATAATCGGAATGCTGCTGTATTCACGAATCTTCATTGTTGCACGGATTCCGTCAAGCTTTGGCATCATAATATCAATAATCATTAACTTAATATCATTTTTCTTCAACTGCTCAATGGCTTCTTCCCCATCGTATGCCTTTATGATGCCAAATCCTTCCTGCATTAAATAAATCTCAATGGCATCCACAATTTCTCTGTCATCATCACAAACCAATATATTTGTCATAACTGTAATCTCCTTTTTACAATATTTAGTAAAACATACTTTTATTAAGGTAAAAGTGGCATTTTATTAAGTATTTCTTAATTCACGAAAAAACTTACGAAGCACCTTTTCTGTCATCTAACACTAAGAACGCTCCCAAATTTCCCCTTCTTCCGTTGCTGGCACGATGTGAAAATAATAGCTCCTTATTGCATGACGTACAAATATCCGGAAGGAAAATATGCTCCTCTTTCATTCCGGCCTCCAAGAGCACCGCCAGATTTGCCTGCCACAAATCAAGCATGGCCTTTTCTTCATTCTTTGGTATTACTATCCGGGAGAGGTTGTCTGCATGGGAAAATGCATGCAAAAACTCTTCCGCCACATCCATGCTGACTTCATAACAATCCACACAAATAGAGGGACCGATAGCCGCAATCATATCCGCCGGATTGCTTCCGTATTCCTCCACCATTTTTTCTATGGTAACCTTTCCCATCTTATTAACGGTTCCCCGCCATCCGGAATGGGACAATCCGATTGCCTTTTTAACCGGATCCACAAAATAAAGAGGAACACAATCCGCATAAAAGGTGGATAGGACAATTCCCGGGATATTGGTAACCAGACCGTCAACATCTTCATAATCCCGTTCTTTTACAATTCCCTTTCCCCTGTCCATTTCTGTTACTACTCTTACATTTGTGGTATGGGTCTGATGGGTTAACACAAAATCATTTACGGAGCATTCCAACACTTGGGCAATTCTCCGATAATTTTCATCCACGTTTTCCTTTTTATCCCCTCTTGTATATGAGAGATTCATACTCCCTAAATCTCCCTTACTGACACCGCCAATACGGGTAGAAAACAAATGCCTGCAAACTCCCGTTTTCAATAGTGCCGGAAATTGCAGGTATCTCACACCGTTTTTCTCTTGTTCCAGTATTGGAGTATTGCTGTTTTTACGCTGAAACTCCATTCTTCTACACTCCCTTATTTCTACGTTTTAATAAAAGCCATATCCCCTATGCATAAATGCATTCTTCACCCAGGTAATCTGTGTATCCGTTATTCCGATTACATCATACCGTATCCGTGTCACATGGGGATGGCACATGCAATACACCGCTGCACAGTTGCATATCCTTTTTTGCTTTTTGGCATCCACAACAGCTAGGGGCGTTCCGTATTCTTCGGATTTCCTGTATTTTACTTCAAAGAAAATAACACAGTCACCCTGTTTCCCAATAATGTCGATTTCTCCTCTTTTACAGCGGTAATTCTTTTCCAAAATATTCACACCCTGCTTCTTTAAATACTCACAGGCTGCATTTTCATAAAAAGTTCCAATTTGCCGTTTATTCACAAAATCCTTTCTGCTTCTCTCCCTGCAATCCGAATTTTGTCATACTTACTTCTGTCTTATGCAATACCGGATGTTTACATTTTTGCCCGTATTTTTTCCATGGCATCCACAAAGACCAAAACTTCCGCAACTGCTTCGTAAAGCTCCGGCGGAATCATATCACCGATTTCCAGCTTCGACAGTGTCCCCGCCAGCTTACTGTCCTGATGCACCGGTACATTTGCTTCCTTTGCCTTCTCTATAATCTTTTCTGCTAAAAGTCCTTTTCCGGTGGCAATAATCTTTGGCGCTTCCTCATTGGGATCATATTCCAACGCAACCGCACTCTTTACCGGTTCCTTTTTTGTTTTATTATCCAAAGGTAATCTCCCCTAATCATCTCATTTCTGTCACTGCATACAGCCAACGCTTCTAACATCTGGCGTCAAAAGAGCGGGATGTCATAACAGGAATCGGAAGTTCATTATCCATAATATGTTCAATTACTGTTTTCTCTTCCTTGCTGCCGGCAGTAACACTGGTTTGCACCTGATAGCCCTTTTTCATCAAACGCGAGTTCAGCTCTTCCATATGCGCTTCCATAAAGTCTATCAATTCTTCCTTTTCCATACAGAACCGGGTACTTAATTTTCCCTCCTGCAATGTCAGGAACACGTCCATATTGCCAAGGGTTGGCATGGACAAATGTAAAAGTGCTGTCAGCTTACCATCATCCCCTGTTTTTGCCTGTTTTCTTTTATATACATACAAATCGCCTTTTGCCTGGGCATTATTCATCTTAATCGGAAGCTGCACATAGTGATACAGTTCATTAATCTGATTCATAAACTGAATATTACTTTTCACATTTGCCGTTTCCTTTGCCAGCGGCGAAGCTTCTTTTCCTACATTCTTTAATAACTCTTGAAGCTTATCCATACTATCCGTCAGTTTTTCATAGAAATTCTTCACATATTCCGCCGAACGGATTTCTTCCGGATTCATCAACATTTGTTCCTTTATCATGGAAAAAAGAGTGTTTACAAGCTGCGTTTTTCCTTCCGGTGTTTTTCCTTCATGAGCATGAAGAAGTTTTAGCAGTTGGGCCTCCTTTTCTGCCGTACTGTTCTGTGCCGTTTTCAGGCTGTCTGCCGTGGTTTCAGAAACGCTTTCTTTTCCCTCTGCCGGTAATGCTTCACCATCCTTCACCGGTTCCCCTATGTTTCTGCTTTCTTCGTTGGCTTCTGAAACTACTTCCATGGAAGAGGAAACATTCCCGCCATCCGGCAAAACTGCCTGCAGATTCTGCCCCTCTGTCACGGATTCCCTACTAATAATCGTGCTATCCGTAACCTCAGTAAAAATCTGCAATAATCCTTTGACAAATGCTGTCACTAAATCCGTCTGCCCGGATGCATTCATCTCCGTCAAAACATCTGCCATCTGTGTACTCAATCCCTGCAAATCCGAAAACAAATATTGCTGGTTGGTACGATACAAATACATATTGGAAATATTCTCATCCGAAACCGGTATATTCATCTTGTTAAGCATTACAAGGTCTGCCACTTCAGCTTCCGGATACATTCCCATCTGTCGATACACTGTGGATAATGTCTGCTTATTGATGGGCATTCCCTGCTTCATCAATTCCTCTGCCATAGCCATGGTTTTGTCTGTTACCGGAATGGATGCAGCATCCAATGCTTTGATTGCATTCTGTTCCATCCCCGTATTGGCAAACAAAGGGCTTAATGACAATTTGCCATGCTTATTACTGTTAACGGTAAAGGACATCATTTGTCCCGGTGTTAATGCTAATTCCTTATCCAATTTTGCCTGCAAGGTAACCACATCTCCCAGAAGCAGACTGATATCCGTTCCTTTCGCTGACACTAATTCTCCTTGTAATGTGTCCCCTGCCTTCATGGCATAAACACTCCTTACAATTCTTGCCGCCTCCGCCGAATCGGATACCGGCACGGAAGCATTCTGCGTAGTGGATACTTTATTCACTTGTCCGCTTGTGAAACGATTTAACAAGTCAATTGCCATACTTACTCCCGTCTTTTTTCGTTAAAAACAGTATCATTTAAATAAAATTACCAATGAATGACTTTCTGTGAATCGGCGTCGGTCCATATGTCTGAATGGCTTTGATATGCTGCGCTGAACCATATCCTTTATTGGATGCAAATCCGTATTCCGGGAAAATCGCATCATATTCTGTCATCAGACGGTCTCTGGTAACCTTTGCAATGATACTTGCCGCACCAATGGATATACTCTTGGCATCTCCCTTAATAATCGGCACCTGCTTAATATCCACCTGTGGAATTGTCACTGCATCATTTAATAATATATCGGGTAAAACCGATAATTTACTGATAGCATCGCGCATGGCTTCATAGGTTGCCTGTAAAATATTTATCTCATCAATCCGTTCTACACTGGCATATCCTATCCCTGTGGCAATTGCCTTTTCCATAATAATGTCATAGAGCTCTTCTCTTTTTTTCTCTGTGAGTTTCTTGGAGTCGTTAATATATAAAATATCACAATCCTTTGGTAAAATTACCGCACCGGCTACAACAGGTCCTGCCAATGGTCCCCGTCCCACTTCATCAATTCCGCAGACATAGGCATATCCGCTGTATTTTCTCTCGTATTCAGAAAGCCTGTATGTACGTTCCACTTCCTGTAAATATTTTTCATAGCGTAAGCGGGCTTTTTCTAACTCCTTAACAACCCCTGTCCTGTCATCCCCGCAAAACAAATCTATTACAGCAGGTAAATTCTCCACTGCTGTCTCATTTACTATTTTTTTAATTTCACCGATTGTATATGCCATTGCCTTTATCCCATTATGTGAATCACTAATCTACAGTATTAAATTCCGGCCAGAAACGGATCCATGCTTTTCCGATGATGTCCTTACGGTATATATTTCCCACACTTGGATCCCTACTGTCTGCACTGTCATTACGATTATCTCCCAGTACAAAATACTCATTCTGTCCCAGAAGAATCGGTTCCGCCGCCAATCCCGGATTCTTAATTACTTCTTTTCCATAGTTTTCCTTCAAGATTTCCCCGTTAATATAGATATTACCGTCTTCATCAATCTGAACCGTTTCTCCCGGCAGACCGATAATCCGCTTAATATAATACGTACGTTCCGCATACCGGAATGGGAATACAACAACATCAAACCTCTCCGGTTGATGGAAACGATAGGAAACCTTTTCAACAATTAAATTATCCTCACTATGAAGTGTCGGCTCCATGGACGGACCGATTACCTCCGTCCTTACTGCTACATATTTTACGATTAAAAATGTAATCACTAAAACAACCAGTATATAAATACTTGTACTTAATATTTCCTTTAATATATTCTTCATATTATTTCTCCGGTAATTCCAATGTTATACGCCCTATTTTTCCGCTTCTGAAATCGTCCATCAGAATCATGGCCGCTTTCTTGATGTCCAATGTTTCATTTTTCCCCAAACATCTGCGGACACGGGCAATCCCCTGTAAACACTCATACGGATCTGCTGATTTCTCAATTCCATAAAAATCAGAAATACTATCCGGATAATATCCGTCCAAGTATTTAATAAAATCCGCTGCTAATTCTTCCGAATATAGAATCTGATCATTAATAGAACCAATAAATGCCAATCTCATTCCTATCCGGTTATCTTCAAACTTAGGCCACAAAATACCCGGAGTATCCAATAATTCCAGGTTTTTGTTAAGCTTAATCCATTGCTTTCCTTTCGTAACTCCCGGTTTGTTTCCGGTCTTTGTACATGCTTTCTTCGCATAGGAATTAATAAATGTAGATTTTCCAACATTGGGAATTCCCACTACCATTGCTCTTACCGGACGGTTTAATATCCCCCGTTTCCGGTCTCTTTCAATTTTCGCAGCACAAGCCTTTGCCACAGCTGCCTGTATATTTTTTAATCCGTTTCCGTTTCTTGCATTCACTTCTACTGTCTGAATTCCTTTTGCCTCAAAAAAATCCATCCACTGCTTGGTTGCTATGGGATCTGCCAAATCGGATTTATTCAACAAAATCATTCTGGACTTATTTTTTCCCAATTCATCAATATCCGGATTACGGCTGCTGAGCGGCGTTCTGGCATCTACCAACTCAATAATCAAATCAATCAGCTTAATATCTTCCTGCATCATACGCTTTGCTTTTGTCATATGACCGGGATACCATTGATAATTCATACTTTTTACCTCAAATTATTTCTTTATTTTATAAAACCGATTCCTTCTTCTTCATATCCCATGTGAAGCCACGCCTTCCCCACAATCTGACTTCGTTTTACCAAACCGATATTTCCGGAGCGGGAATCTTCACTATTATTACGATTATCTCCTAACACGAAAAATTCATCCACCCCAATATGTATGGGTTCTTCTGCTATTCCGGGATCTGCTACCTTATCGTAGCCCAAATCCTCTTCCATAACACCATTTACATACAAACGTCCGTCATTAAATTCTACGGTATCTCCCGGAACCCCGACTACCCTTTTAACATAATAATGGGTATTCATATTACCATTAGGAAGAAATACCACCACATCCCCGGCATCCGGCGGAAATAATAAATACGCAATTTGATTTACAAAAATCGTCTGACCGTTAAATAACGTATTTTCCATAGAGACACCGATAATGCTGGTTCTCATACCAAAGCTGTATACAAGGAAAAATGCCATCGACACAGCAACAATGATTCCAAATATGTAATTGCCTACTTCACGGACCGCATCGGATGACACCTTTTTCCGTTTTCGATAAAAACATAACCCTTTTTTCCGTTTCATATCAGACACCTGCAACTATTACTATCATAGCTTTCTCTGCTTGTAATACTTATCCTAACGCTTAGTATACCATTAAAAAAAAGAAGCTGTAAACTATATTAGCTTACAGCTCATTTTTTACAAAATTATTTAACGAGTTCTTTAACTTTAGCCTTCTTACCAACACGTTCTCTTAAGTAGTTAAGTTTTGCACGTCTTACTTTACCACGACGTACTACTTCGATTTTCTCAACGTTTGGAGAATGTAATGGCCAAGTCTTTTCTACACCAACTCCGTTAGAAGTCTTTCTAACTGTGAAAGTCTCTCTGCTGCTTCCACCCTGTCTCTTGAGTACAGTTCCTTCGAAAACCTGTGTTCTTTCACGGTTACCTTCTTTGATCTTACCGTAAACTCTTACAGTATCACCAACGTGAAATTCAGGTACTTCCTGCTTTAACTGTTCTGCTTCAATGCTCTTAATAATTTCGTTCATGTCTCTATCTCCTTCTTTAATGGATGTTCTTAATACATTCTGTAACAGAGGACCATCTATTTTTTCGCGACTCAAATAATATAGCACATCTATCTATGATTTGCAAGGTATTTTTCATATAAATCCGGGCGTCTTTCCTGCGTACGCTTGATGGATTGCTCCAAACGCCATTTTTCTATATTTTTATGGTGACCGCTGAGTAATACCTCCGGTACCTTCCTGCCATTCCACTCCTCCGGTCTGGAATACTGCGGATACTCAAGCAGATTATCATAAAAGCTTTCCGTAACACCGGAATCTTCATTTGGGAGCACTCCCGGAACCATTCTGGATATGGCATCCACCATAACCATGGCCGGCAACTCTCCTCCTGTTAATACATAGTCCCCAATCGATACATAATCGGTAACGATTTCTTCCAGGACCCTTTCATCAACCCCTTCATAATGGCCGCACAAAATGAGCAAATCCTTTTCTTTTGCAAAATCCACTGCCATACTCTGGTTAAATACACTACCCTGAGGAGTTACATATACACATCTTGGTTTATGATCTGTTTTTTCTTCCCCTTCCCTTTCTTCGATTTCCTTGCACACGGAAAGATAAGCATCGTAAATAGGCTGTGCCTGCATTAACATTCCGGCACCACCCCCATATGGATAATCATCCACCTTTTTGTGCTTGTCCAATGTATAATCCCGGATATTAATTACATTCATCTGAATGTGTCCATTTTGGGCGGCACGTCCTAAAATACTGGTATGCAGACCGTCACGGACCATATCCGGAAATAATGTTAATATATGAAAGTTCATTAATCCAGTAATCCTTCCATTATATGAATCTTAATCACTCTATTTTCTAAATCCACATGTAAAACACAGTCTGCAATAGCAGGAAGAAGTAAATTTCTTCCGTCTGCCAATGTGATATCATACACATCGTTGGCACCCGTCTGCAACACATCTGTCAGGGTTCCTTCCATCTGTTTTTCTTCATCTATCACTTTAAGCCCGATTAAATCCGCGATAAAATACTCATCTTTTTTCAGCTTAACTGCATTTTTACGTGTGACAAATAATTTTCGTCCTTTAATACTCTCCACGTCATTTAAGGAATCATACTCTGCAAATTTCAGAATAACAAATTGCTTAAAGTATTTTACCCCTTTAATATGAAGAGTTGTCGTTCCCTCTTTCGTCTCCAATTCCACTTCCTTTAATTTCCCGAATCGTTTTGGATCATCCGTTGTCGGAAACACCTTTACTTCGCCCCTCACTCCGTGTGTAGAGGTTATAGCACCAACCTGTAATAACTCTTCCATTAATTACTCCTCTAACTAATATAGCAAAAGGGCTGATGTCTTACATCAGCCCCTTGATTAGCGAATATCTACATCTACTCTCTTATTATCGCTTAATGAAGCTGCTTTTACAACAGCGCGGATTGCTTTTGCAATTCTCCCCTGTTTACCGATTACTTTACCCATATCGGAAGCGGCAACATGAAGTTCTACGGTAACATTCTTACCTTCGCATTTTTCCGTAACAACGACTTCGTCCGGATTGTCAACAAGTGCTTTTGCAATCACTTCTACTAATTCTTTCATACTCCACCTCCAAAAGCGTCCTCTACAGTTTCTACGGAATCAATTATTTTGTGATTCCTGCTAACTTGAAGATTTTTCCGACAACTTCTGTAGGCTGAGCACCGTTTGCAAGCCACTTCTTAGCTGCTTCTTCGTCTACCTTAAATTCACTTGGATCTGTGTTTGGATTGTAAGTACCGATTTCATCGATAAATCTACCATCTCTTGGAGATTTAGAATCTGCAACAACGATTCTGTAAATTGGATTTCTCTTGTATCCCATTCTTCTTAATCTGATTTTAACTGCCATTTCAATGACTCCTTTCTTAATTGTGGTTTCCCACCTCATAAAAATATTTTTAATCTATCGTAACTATCCAGAACGTAATCACTTTTCCTGTTCTGAGCAGTTCCAAACATACTTAAAACGGGAAGCGCATACCGCCTCTTTTTCCGTGTCTTCCCATCATTCCCGGAAGCTGTTTCATCATTTTCTGACTCTGTTCAAACTGTTTGATGAAACGGTTAACAACTGCAATATCCACACCTGCCCCCTTGGCAATGCGATGTTTCCGGCTTGGATTTAACAGTTTTGGATTCTGTCTCTCCTTCGGTGTCATGGAAAGCACAATGGCTTCCATTCTTGCAAGCTGTTTTTCATCTATCATGGATTCAATATCTCCCATTTTTCCGCCTGTCATTCCCGGCATCATGGATAAGATACTTGAAATACCACCCATTTTTCGCATCTGCTTCATGCTTTCCAGGTAATCTTCAAAATCAAATTTCCCTTTTTTCATTTTGGAAGCAATCTGCTTTTCTTTTTCAATGTCAACATCTTCCATGGCTGCCTGTGCTTTATCAATCAGTGTAAGCACATCACCCATACCAAGGATTCTGTTTGCCATACGGTCCGGATAAAACTGCTCCAAATCAGAGAGTTTTTCTCCCATACCCACATATAATATCGGAAGTCCGGTAACCGCCTTTACGGAAAGTGCCGCACCACCTCTGGTATCACCATCCATCTTGGAAAGGATTACGCCATCTACGCCAATCTTTTCCCGGAATTCCTTTGCCACATTAACGGCATCCTGACCGGTCATGGCATCCACAACAAGTAAGGTCTGGTGAATTGTCACGTCCTCTTTGATGTGAATCAATTCATTCATCATCTCTTCATCAATATGAAGACGACCGGCTGTATCGATGATTACCACATTATGTCCATTTTTCTGGGCATGCTCGATTGCTGCCTTTGCTATAGCAACCGGACTAAGTTTATCACCCATGGTAAAAACATCTACTTCCTGTTTTTCACCATTTATCTGTAACTGCTTAATCGCTGCCGGACGATACACGTCACAGGCAACCAGCAACGGTTTCTTACCTTTTAATTTAAGCTTGCCTGCAATCTTAGCTGTAGTAGTTGTTTTACCTGCACCCTGCAGACCGCACATCATGATAACGGTAATGGCTTTACCCGGCTGCATGGCAATCTCAGTTGTTTCAGAACCCATCAATGAAGTCATTTCTTCATTAACAATTTTAATAACCATCTGGCCGGGATTTAATCCGTTCATGACATCCTGACCAACAGCCCGTTCTTCCACTGCCTTAATAAACTGCTTAACCACACGGAAATTAACATCCGCTTCTAAAAGCGCCATCTTAACTTCTTTACAAGCCTGTTTAACGTCTTCCTCTGTAAGACGCCCCTTACTTCTCAGGTTCTTAAACACATTCTGTAGTTTGTCTGTTAAACTCTCAAAAGCCAATTTATAATTCCTCCAGAATCTGATTTGCTAACTCGCGTACTTCATCCTGAGTTGTAATACTCTTAATCTCTTTTACCGTCTCTTTTACGCTCAAAAACTTCTGTAACAAATGAAGCTTTTCTTCATACCCCTGCAATGTCTTATCGCAACGCTTGATTAAATCATGAACGCCCTGACGGCTGATTCCAAAATCCTGTGCAATCTCACCCAGCGACAAATTATCAAACACACAGGATTCATAAATTTGTCTCTGATGCTCGGTCAACAGTTCTCCGTAAAAATCATATAGCAAACCTTGTTCCACTATCTTTTCCACGCAAAAACCTACCTTTCCTCATCACACCTTTGCTATAATAACCCAAATCAAAAGAGGTGTCAAGTAAAAATTCTTGACACCTCAAACTTTTATAAAAACCTGTTTTCGAAATCCAATCTGTCAGATTCCTTTAAAGCTAAACTCAAACACCAGTCTTTCATCAGACGGCAATAAGAATTCCGGATGGGTCTTTGCTCCCCAGGAATCATCCCCGGCTACACCCATCTGTCCCAATGCCGTACGGACAACGGTATAATGTACCTTTGGTAATTCATAGGCATGCGTTGCATTCTCCAATTCATGCGGTGTATACGGCAACGCTGAGAAGTTCATTCCCTTTCCCTTGAACAACAGACCGCGGCCTTTTTTGTCCATTACCTTTGCCTCATATACCCCCATCTTGTTTCCACATTCCTGCGGAACCATATATTCAGCCAGATTATCCTTTACTTCATTGCGGTATCTGCCAAATTTAGCTCCTTCCTTACGGTCGGCATAGGTTTCTGCAGGACCAAGTCCTAACCATTCCAAATAAGAAAGGTCTGCATCCAACTTGAACAGCATACCAAACTCCGGAGCATCTCCCAATTCCTTTACCGGATCCATGGACATCGTAACCTTAACTTCTCCATCTCCGCTTACGAAATAAACCACTTGGCAGGTTGCTGACGGTGTGGTAGGCAGATAATAGGTATATGTAATACGCACTCCGCCATTTTCCTGCACGATGTCAGGCATTAATGTATCGGATGGCTCCGGTACTTTATGGGTGCAATACATACTCGCCAGTTTCCACTGGGCATAGCGCTGTGGCATGGAATTCCCATAATCATTATCCGTAGGTGCACGCCAGAAGTTTGGCTTTGGAATGGCCTTTATTCTTTCAACACCGCCGTAACAGTAAGAAACAATGCCTCCTGCCACTCTTGAAAACAGCACTTCAAAGCTGTCTCCCTTAACACCTACATTATAATCTCCAATTGTAACCTTCGCTTCTTTTACCTTGTCACATATAGGAGCATCTACTACTGTCTTTTTCTGACCAAATGCCACTTCATGTCCGGCTTTTGCCCAACAGGTATCTTCCCTTAAAACAAAGGATACCGTTACGGTATAAATTCCTGCCTCTTTTAAATTCAAATCTGCAAGAGATAATGTCCCTTCTGAAAGCGGAGCAATATCTACTCTGCAAACATCCTTTTTGTATTCTGCTCCATCCTTTGCATAGGAAACAATACAGTCAAAAACATCTGTATTAACAAAAAGATTCTTATTAATAATAACTGCCGTATTTTTTTCAAAGGAAACAGAAATATTTTGATAATTAAACTTTACATCCTGCATCTTTGGAGAAGGTTCTCTGCTTCCGCCGTAGACAATACCATTTCCACTGAAATTATAATCACTCGGACGTTCATCAAAATCACCGCCGTATGCCAAGAACTCTTCGCCATAACGATTCTTTTTATAAATGGACTGGTCAATATAATCCCAGATAAATCCACCCTGATATCTTGGCTCTGTGTCTGTTAAATCCGTATATTTCTGCATGCCGCCACAGGAGTTACCCATAGCGTGTGTATATTCACAACAAATAAACGGTTTTACCTTATTCTGTTCCAGATACTCCTGAATTCTTGTTACCGGAGGATACATCTGACTTTCCATATCACTGGTTTCGGCATCGTATCTTCTGTCGTTGAATACACCTTCATAGTGTACCAATCTGGTGTCATCAAGTGCGCGGAACTTATCAGCCATCTTTACAAAATCAGAGCCGCCAAAGGATTCATTACCCAGAGACCAGATTAAAATAGATGGATGATTCTTCTCTCTCTGATATAGCGAATTTGCTCTGTCCAATAAAGCAGGCACCCATTCCGGATGATCTCCCGGAATTGCGCATTCCATTGGCTTAACACCACGCGCAATCCATTCCCATGTACCATGTGTCTCCACATTACTTTCCGCAATCATATATAAGCCATAACGGTCACAGAGAGTATAAATATCTGCTCCATTTGGATAATGGCTGGTACGGATGGCATTGATATTGTGCTGTTTCATAACGGTAATATCTTTTAACAATTCTTCTTTCGATACTGCACGTCCGCTTATACCACTGAAATCATGACGGTTTACACCTTTGAAGACAATTCGCTTGCCATTAATACACATAATACCATCAATCATCTCAAACTGGCGGAAACCTACATCCTGTAAAATTACTTCCACCACTTCACCGGCTGCATTCATAACCTCTATCTTTAATGTATAAAGATATGGTTCTTCCGCACTCCATAATTTTACATCTGCCAACTCTTTTTCCAAATGATTTTCCAAATCAAGAGAAGCTTCTTCACAGAAAACTTCTTCCTCTTTATCCAATAGTGTGTATCGTACTTTTCCCTTGGCAGAAGCCAATGTGTCCACAGATAATTTGGCATCTTTATATCCATTCAAAAGATGTGTTTTTACTTTAATATCCTTAATGTGGATAGCAGGTACCGTGTACAGATACACATCACGATACAAACCGGAGAAACGATAGAAATCCTGATCTTCAAGCCAGCTTCCTGCTGTCCATTTGAATACCTGTACCGCCAACTTATTTTCACCATCACGCTTAATGTATGGTGTCAAATCAAAATCAGACGGATCAAAGGTATCTTCACTATACCCAACATACTCTCCATTACACCAAAGAGCCATACCACTCTCTGCTCCCTGGAAGGAAATATAAACCGGTCCTTCTTTCATAAATTCAGGAAGTGTAAAGTATTTCACATAGCTTGCCACCGGATTAAACTCTGTAGGAATTTCTCCAGGCAGGATAGCTTCATGTCCATCCCACGGATACTGGGTATTTACATATTGTGGCTTATCATAACCTTCCATCTGAATATGCGCAGGAACATAGATATCATCCCAACATTTACAATCATATTCCTTTGCTTCAAAACCTTTGATTGCACAATCATAATTTCTTGCATATGAGAATTTCCATAAACCATTTAAGCTTACCTGAAACTCATTCTTTTCCAATAATGCATTTTCAACTGAAGAAAAATATTTATGTTCCGAATATACCGGCAGAACATTTTCCTTAAATATAGTCGGATTCTTTAGCATTTCATAACAAAAACCTGCCATTTTAGCCCTCATCCTCTCTTCAACTTTCTATTTTATGGTATAAAAACAGCGCCCATAAAAAGGGCGCCGTTTTACTTCATTCCTCATCCTGTCAGAATGAAAAACAATCCCTACTTTACAGCTCCTGTAATACCTTCTGCAAATGACTTCTGTAAACAGAAGAATACAATTGCTGTCGGCAATGTACAAATCAATACCGCTAACATCAGGATACCGTAATCTGTTACATATCCTTCTGTCAGGTTAGCAACTACCATCGGCATTGTCATGGCTTCCGGTGAAGTCATAACAACCTTTGGCCATAAGTAACTGTTCCATGTATTCATAAATGTAATGGTTGCCGCTGCTGCATATGTTGAACGCATAATCGGGAAAAACATCTGGAAGAAAATGCGCACTTCTGATAATCCGTCAATTCTGGCTGCTTCTATTATGTCATGCGGGAATGAACGGGCACTCTGTCTGAACATCATGATCAAAAACGGAGTGGAAATTGTCGGTAATACAAACGCCCAAATCGAATTCAGTAATCCCCATTTAGAAATCATCTGGAATAACGGAATCAATACTGCAACAAAAGGTACCATCATGGCAAGCATGATAATAGACATTACCAAATCCTTTGCCTTATCATGATAAATCTCGAATCCATATCCTGCCAGTGAACAGATAAGCATGGAAACAACTGTTAAAAGCAGAGTATATTTCATGGAATTAGCAAATGCCGCACCTACATTCTGTGCTGCCAACAATCCTCTTAAATTTTCCATAATATATCCACCCGGTATCAGACGGCCTCTGATTACATCAACACTGGCATTCGTAGCCGCACTAACCATCCAATACAATGGAAATACAGAGAAAAAGGACATTACAACCAAAAAGGCATACATAAAAAACTTCTTAATTCCTCTAGTCACGCTTATCACCTACTTTCAACTGCACAAACGCTAAGATCGCAACCAAAATCAAAATAAGGAATGACATTGCTGCTGCATATCCGAAGTTTGGCATGTATTTAAATGACACATCGTATATGTAATGCGACATCGTAATAGATGCATTTGCCGGTCCACCGCTCGTCAAGTTAACAGATTCATCGAACAACTGTAACGTACCATTTGTTGACATAATGGCAGTTAACAAAATAGTCGGTTTTAACAACGGAACTGTAATCTTGAAAAATGTCTGTACCGGAGAAGCACCATCAATCTTGGCTGCTTCGTACACAGAATATTCAATATTCTGAAGACCTGCAAGATAAAATACCATATTGTATCCCGTCCATCTCCAAAGCAGCGCCAAAACAATAATTAATTTAGCAGTCCATGCAGTTGTCAAAAACGGGAATGGCTCATCTAAAATCTTAAAATTCACAAGCATGGTATTTACCAAACCGTTATTTGCAAACAATGTACGGAAGATAATCGCATAAGCTACCAACGATGTAGCACATGGTAGGAAAATCATAGTACGGAAAACACCTTTAAATTTTAAATCTTTATTATTTAAGATGGATGCTAAGATTAATGCCAAAATAAGCATAATCGGCACCTGTAAAATCAAATAGAAAAATGTATTTTTAAGGGACTGTATAAATACAGTATCCTGGAACATTCGTGCATAATTTTTAAATAAAGGTTCAGCGAAGTCCATATTAATGCCAACGCCGGTTTTAAAAGACAAAATAAACGCTTTGAACATAGGAACAAAGCTCATGGCAACAATTAACAACGCTGCCGGTGCCAGGAAAATCCAGCCGGTAAGATTATGTCTCTGATTAACAGTCATCTTCTTTTTTGGGTTAGCCAAGATAATCCCTCCTTTCATATCTGTAAAAAAGGGGAACGGTATAAACCATTCCCCTTATGTAATTACTAAACTAATTCAATTTTTACTGAATGTTCATGTTTACAGTTGATTCTGCATTTGTAAGTTCAGCTGTCAAATCAGCACCATTTACATAGTTTGTTAATGCAACAGCAATTGCATCACGACCTTCGTAGTAGTAAGGTCCTGTAATGTTAGAAGGTACATGTGTTGAGAATTCTACAATCTTAGAGAATACTGCATCACCGCCGAAGAAGTCAGATGGTACTGCGTATGCATCTGATCCACCTGCAGGTGCCCATGTAGCGATAGCGCCACAAGAAAGAATGTTATCATAGAATTCTGTACTTCCTGCAAATGTGCTCTTTAAGAAGTCAATTGCAAGTTCAGGGTTCTTAGAGTTTGTTGTTACTGCCCATGAAGAACCACCATTGTTTGAGTAGTTAGTAGCATTTGATACTCCTACAAGACTAGGCATATTTGTAAGTGCCCAGTTACCTGCCTGATCTGCTGCTGTCTGGATAGAAGCCATAATCCAACATCCGTTGATAGTTCCTGCTACATCGCCGTTAACGATAGATGCAACATATTCATCCCAGCTGTTTACTTCAATTAACACACCTGCTTCTTTTAATGCAGCATATGTTTCCATAACAGTCTTTAATGTAGCATTGTCAAGCATGTTAGCTGTTCCGTCTTCATTGAATAAAGAAGCGCCTGCTGACTGAAGCATCATCATAAGAAGGTCACATTCGCCTGCCTGCATAGAGATTAAAGGTTTGCCTGTTGCTTCTAATACTTTCTTACCGTTTTCAATATACTGATCCCATGTGATATCTGTGAAATCATCAATTGTTAATCCTGCTGCTTCTAATAAGTCAGTTCTGTAACATCCAACAACTGCACCGTTATCAAAAGGAACACCATAGTTAGCACCGTTAACTACAGAATAACCTGTCTTACCGGATGCAAACTGTGAAAAGTCAATACCGGAATTGGTTAAGTCAACAACAAGA
>JAZSEL010000170.1:0-23377 GCA_045531685.1 Lachnospiraceae bacterium
CCTATGGATTTAAAAATGTCATCATGTGTGACAAAATCGGTATTCTTTATAAGGGTGCCGAAGGTCTTAACTGGATGCAGGAAAAAATGGTGGAAGTCACCAATTTAAATAACGAAAAAGGAACACTTGCAGATGCATTGAAAGGGGCCGATATTTTTGTCGGTGTATCCGCTCCGGGCATTGTAACAAAAGAAATGGTTGCTTCTATGAACAAGGACTCCATTCTTTTTGCAATGGCCAATCCGACTCCGGAAATCATGCCTGACTTGGCAAAAGAAGCCGGTGCCAGAATCGTAGGAACCGGACGAAGTGATTTCCCTAATCAGGTAAATAATGTGGTTGCTTTCCCCGGCATTTTCAAAGGTGCTTTAGAAGGCCGCGCAAAACAAATTACCGAGGAAATGAAACTTGCTGCTGCTAATGCCATCGCATCTCTGGTTTCTGACGAAGAACTTGCCGATGACAATATTATGCCGCAGGCATTTGACCCACGCGTTGCAGAGGTTGTAGCAAATGCTGTGAAAGCCAATATCCGTGATTAATTTTTATGAATAGACTTCAGACTTTATGGGGTGACAAGCCCTATTACTCCTTAAATGAATACTGTAAAAACAAGTATCATGAGAAACTGTATAAAATAGCAATTGATGCAGGTTTTACCTGCCCAAACAGAGACGGCACCCTCCATACACGCGGGTGCATTTTCTGTAGTGCGGGCGGAAGCGGTGATTTTGCGGTAAAGACTTATAATGAAAAGAATACATTGCAAGTACACGCCGCATCATACTGTGATGTATCGGTTAAAAGTGTATCTGAGCAAATCAAGGAGGGACTTTCCTTATTTAAGGAAAAACGTATTGGCACACGCTTTATTGCATACTTTCAAGCCTATACCAACACCTATGCTCCTGTAGAACATTTGCGTACATTATACACTCAGGCTCTCTCTCATCCGGATATGGCAGGTATCTCCATTGCTACAAGACCGGATTGTTTGCTGGAAGAGTGTCTGGAACTTTTATCCGAATTACAGGCACAATTCCCGGACAAATTTATCTGGATAGAATTGGGTTTGCAGACTATGCACGAGAATACGGCTGATTTTATCAGACGGGGATATTCGTTATCCGTATTTGAAAATGCAATGGAGGAACTGACTGCACGTAACATTCCGGTCATTGTTCATGTGATTCTGGGACTACCGTCGGAAACAGTTGATATGCAGTATGCCACTATTTCCTATTTGAATAAGTGGAAACCTTTTGGAATCAAATTGCAGTTATTACACATATTAAAAGAAACCGATTTGGCGGATTACTACGCAAATCCATCCAATCATTTTCATACCTTGACAAAGCAGGAATATCTTGATTTACTAATCGGGTGCATTGAGAGATTATCTCCCGATATTGTTATCCACCGTGTCACGGGAGATGGTCCAAAGGACTTGCTTATTGCTCCTACTTGGAGTTTAAATAAAAGAGAGGTATTGAATTCCCTTCATAAGCAAATGAAGGAACAGGGAGCTTTTCAGGGAAAACTCTATCAAACGGAAGGCTAATACCTCCCCGCTTGGTTGCAACACTCATATTTTTAACCATTTATATTAAGAGGAAAATTATGCAAAAGGAAACTTTTACACTATACAAATTAATCGTTCTATATATGCTGGATCAAATCAGTGTCCCACTGAGTAAATCTACGGTTAATTCCTTTATTTTGGAAAAAGGCTATACCAACTTTTTAACCTTGCAGCAGGCAATCGGAGAACTGATTGACAACCAGCTCATTGAGCAGAAAACAGAAGCCAACAAGGTTCTTCTCTCTCTGACAAAAGAAGGTAGTGATACTCTTTCCTATTTTGAAAATCGTATCAGTGATACCATCAAAAGAGAAATCCGTGAGTTCATGCTAGAAAACAACAAAAAACTCAAAAACGATTTTTCTATTACTTCTAACTACTACAAATCTGTAAGCGGTGAATACGAAGCACAGCTTATGGCAAAAGAAAAAGAGGTCCTTTTGGTAGACCTCAAAATTTCCGTTCCTACGAAAGAAATCGCCGAAGATGTTTGCCTCAACTGGCAGAAACGCAACGAAGAAATCTATCGTATGTTAACTCAGATGTTATTCTAAAAAGAGCATGGCTGCTTTGCCATGCTCTTTTTAGTTGAATACGCAGACAGGAACTTTCTCACAAGGAAGCCTATTCTGTCTCATGTACCCTAAAACTCAATTACTTCTTCCGGTGCCGTGAAGGAACTGAATGTAGCAACACCACTCTTGAAATAAAGAACCTGTGTATTACCGTCATTTTCATCATACATGGCACGAAGATTACTATACGCATCCAACATGGATTTCTTTGCTTCCACGCGGTCATCTTCTACCAATTCTCCTGCCACTCTAAGCCATACACCATCCTTAAATGCACACACTTCAGCCTTCGGATTGGCTGCAAGCTGCTTAGATACAGGCTTTACTTTTCCTGTCTGAATATAGAGCTTTCCTTCAAAAATGTGTGCTGTACCAAACGGACGCACGCGAGGCTGGTCCCCATCCACCGTGGCCAGATAATACACTCCGGCTTCCTTTAAAAACTGACATACTCTTTCCATTTGGGTTCCTCCTTAGTTTTTGTTTTTCATAACCAACTTGGTCACTATCTTGGTCACTCTGACCATGATGCTGTTCTTCTCAAATCCTCTTCCCCAAGCTTCAATCATACCGCTTTTGAAAAAATCAACCTACACTGTATTCCCTCTCTCATAATCATTCCATCATTACATTCGTATGGAATATCTTTTTCCCACTGAAAACCAAGTTTACTCATAACATTACCTGATGCAGGATTTTCTTTTGCATATCTACCCACAATTTGAGAAAGTTTTAACTGTGTCCTTGCAAATTGAATTACTTCTTCCATTGCCTCTGTTGCATAACCCATACCCCAGTATTTTTTCCCAAGATTGTAGCCTATTTCCCAACACTCAACCTCGTCTTCGTAATATATCAGTGCAGTTCCAATTAACTCATTTGTATCCTTCAACACAACAGCAAATCTATACCAATCATGCTTTTCAATTTGCCCAATTTCGAACAATATCCATTCTTTCGTTTTATCAATATCATTATGGCTCGTCCAAAACATATATTTTGCAACATCAGGATCATTTTCCCAACATTCAAATACATCTATGGCATCACCTTCTTTAAATGGACGTAATATCAATCTATCCGTTTCTAATGTAGGTGTCTTCATTTTGTCTCCCAATGTTTATTTCTTTCTTGTGTATATCGTTCTTGTATATTTGATGTCCTCTCCTTCCGTCTCACCAATAATTAAATCAAACTCATCGGCATCAAATTTCGGAAAGAAAACATCTCCATCATCAATTGTAATATCTACTTCAGTGATATACATTTCATCTACCAGCGGAAGAGCTTCCTTAAATAAACCATAACCACCGGCAATATATACCTTTTCTCCACCTGAAATTGCAATTGCTTCCTGTAACGAACCAACCGTGACAAGATTCTCACCCGTGAAATTTTTGCTATTGGATACAATAATGTTTTTCCGGTTCGGAAGGGGACGCCCAATCTCTTCATAAGATTTTCTTCCCATAACTACAATATTTCCTGTTGTCAGTTCTTTAAATTGCTTCTGTTCTCCTTTTATTCTCCATGGTATTTCTCCGTTCTTCCCGATTACATTATTTTTCGAACGGGCAACTATCAAGCCAATCATTATTTTTATTCCCTTTCACTATATTCCCTTTAACAGGTAAACACTTATAAAATTCCCGTTGCCATCATTGTAGAAACAATCTCTGCCGCTTCATATTCATTGATTGCTTCTTCTACTTTATCTATTGTAAATACGATCTCTGATTTCCCTTTCTCATCCTCATATTTACTACAATACGTCTCAAATCCAATCGTCTCCTGCTGTGTGCAGTTGGCAATTCTCAGATTTTCAATATTTTTCATATGTAATGCCAACTTTTCTTTCTTGTATTCTTTGTCACTATGTCCACATAGATAAGTCGAAAAGTCCAATTTCATAGTTGCTTCTATGGTTTCATATAATTCCTGCATAGACAAAGAGCCATAATTGAATAACCACAGTCCTTCATTTAATGCATCCCCGGCAATCAGAATGCCTTCCTCCTGAACTAAGAATCCGATAGAACCTTTTGTATGACCCGCCAAAGATACTATAGCAATATTCATATCTCCCAATGGAATCTGATGACCAATCTGTACTTCCTTTAATTCATATGGCAGTTCTTCTTTTTCTTCAAAATGACGGATGACATCCCATTCCCCTCTTAAAGCGAAAATTTCATCAAACCAATGATTTCCGCCAATATGGTCCGGATGCCCGTGACTATCTATAACCATGTATGGAGTGGAAACGTTCTCTTCCACAAATGCTCTTAAGTTTCTTACTCCATAGCCTGTATCAATTAAAACTGCCAGTTCACTTCCTTTAACAAGAGTACAGCATACTCCGTCGTCTTCTTTTATCTGCCAGATGTTTTCACGTATTTTTGTGTATTCATATACTTTATCCAACATACCTTTTACCTCCGAAAAAAGGAAATCTCTTATTCCTATACCCTTTCAAGTATACTACAAAATCCAACCTAGCTCTATTATTTTATTTCCATTGGATTCCACATATCTTTTCTGTCTTCCATATACTGGTTCTATTTTCTCCCGATTACCTACTTATTCTCATTTTCATTGAATATAGTAGGTACCATTAAAATCAAATATTTCTCCATTACCTACTATTTGGGCTTGTTTCTCTTCTTAGTAGGTAGCAAAATCACTGAAAACTCAAAAAATTACCTACTGAATATATATATCTATAAATTCAGTAGGTATTCTTATCTCATTTTATTGATTTTTTCCTATATTTCAAGGTATAAACTCTGAAAGATGCCTACTAAACTCACATAGCGTCCTATATTAGTAGGTATTTTTTGTTTACATAACTCAAAAACGCACTTTCACAACTAAAATTCCCCTCTTACTCCTAATATCTCTCTTGCTCCTATATCTCCCTTACTCCTAATTCCCCTCTCACTCCTAAATTCTCTCTTACTCTCAATTCCCCTCTCACTCCTAATATCCCTCTTGCTCCTATATCTCTCTTACTCTCAATCCCCCTCTTACTCTTCTGCCTCACTCTTAATCCGCTTCATATGCTCCCGAATCTTCACTTCATAGCCATTTCCGGTCGGGCGATAGAACTCGCTACCTGTCAATTCGTATGGCAAATACTGTTGCTTTACGTAATGATTCTTATAATCGTGGGCATATTTGTAGCCAACTCCGTGTCCCAACTTAGCACTTCCCTTATAGTGTGCGTCCTGCAAATGTGGGGGAACCGGTAAATTACCCGTTTCTTTCACTTTATCCAAGGCTTCAAAAATGGCGTTGCACGCTGCGTTGCTCTTTGGTGCGGTTGCCACATAAGAGACTGCTTGGGAAAGAATAATCTGTGCTTCCGGCATACCGATGCGGTCGATTGCGGCAGCCGCATTGGTTGCTACTACAAGTGCCATTGGGTCTGCGTTACCAACATCCTCTGCCGCACAAATCATAATTCGTCTGGCAATAAAGCTTATGCTCTCGCCTGCGTATAACATCTTGGCTAGATAGTACAGTGCCGCATCCGGGTCGGAGCCACGCATGCTCTTGATAAATGCGGAAATAGTGTCATAGTGATTGTCTCCGGATTTATCATAACGCACAACACGCTTCTGGATGCACTCCTCTACAACCGGAATGGTAATCTCAATCTTACCTTCTGCATTACGCTCCGTTGTCATAACGGCAAGCTCAATGGCATTCAAAGCATGTCTGGCATCGCCACCGGAAATATCCGCAAGGGCATCCAGCGCCTCGTCGGTAATGATAGCTTCATAAGCACCCATACCACGTTCGCTGTCTGTGATAGCACGCTTAATTAAAGTCTTAATGTCTTCTTTATCAATAGGCTTAAGTTCGAAAATCATGGAGCGGGAAATCAAAGCTCCATTTACCTCAAAATACGGATTCTCCGTTGTGGCTCCGATAATGATAATTGTACCGTCTTCCACAAACGGAAGGAGATAGTCCTGCTGCCCCTTGTTGAAACGATGAATTTCATCGATGAAAAGAATGGTCCGTTTCTGGTACATGCCCTGCAATTCTTTTGCCTTGGCAACCACTTCTTCCATATCCTTCTTACCTGCAACCGTTGCATTAATCTGCATAAATTCTGAACTGGTGGTTCCGGCAATAACCTTAGCCAAAGTTGTTTTACCGGTTCCCGGCGGTCCATAAAAGATAATGGAACTAATCTTATCCGCCTTAATGGCACGATACAGCAGCTTATCCTTGGCAATGATGTGCTGCTGCCCCACTACTTCCTCTAAGGTGCGCGGACGCATCCTTGCTGCCAGCGGGGATTCCTTTTCTTTATTTTTTGTACTCATATATTCAAATAAATCCATACACGACTCCTGATTTCTTACTATCACTCTTAGAAGATTACTCTTTTTTACGTATACATCTATCCACTATAATAGCACACAAAACATACAATAGAAAGCACGCTTCCTCCCTTTTCTACCATCAAAAATAAAAGGGCAGAAACTTTCCATTTCTACCCTTCTACCATCTTTATCATGAAAAACAAATTATGTCTTTCCGTAAAGAAAACCTGATTACTTTATTTCTACAACAATGCTCTCTGCTTCCCCGGCACGTACCGCTTCTGCATCCTTTCCGCAAATACATCCGTCAGATTCAGACACACTGCCATTCTTCCATGTCACGGTAATCTTACCTACACGGTATTCACCCGGAACGTAATCCTTCTTTTCAGGGAATTTGTATGTCACTAAAACCTTTCCGATAAATTTAGCTTCTACCACACCATCATCAGGAATCAGATATTCCGGTAATGCCGGTGCAAATTCCACTGCCAGACCATTTTCTGTCATAGCAAACGGTGTATGACCAAACATCATCAGTGTCCACATCTGTAAAAATTCTGCCGTCGAGCCGGAAAGTCTTGCCACAAATCCTCTTCCGTGGATTCTCTTATCCGGATTGGCACTGCTTGCAATGAAAGAAGAATTCTCATAGATACTTCTTCCGTAAGTATCCGGACTAAGGAATGGAACTGCTGCATTCTTAAAGTCTTCAAAGAATTCCTTATACAGACCACCCTTTACAAGTTCCAACAGATACTTGTATTCCATGTGAAGCCAGATGGACTCATTCTCCAACCAGCCCGGTGTAAAGGAGCAGCATCTTCCTGCTTCAAAGGTGGTATCCTTTAAGGAAGCATTTACCTTATACATGGACAATTTCTTGTCGTATAAATCACTTGCCTTTACATGCTCATATAAAGACTTTCTGTTTGCTTCCCCAATCGGAAGTTTCATATAACGCACAGCACCCTCCAAAAACAACGGAAGCATATGCTGCTTGAAATGAAGGGGCATCACGCCATCTTCATCCTCACTATATTCTGTCACTTCGTAATAGAAGTATGCAGGGCACACTTCCCCAGCAAGCTTAACGCCCTTAGCCAGTCCTGCATTTACAAGCTCTAACCATAACTCCAAAGTCTTCGCCAAGTCATCGGAAGATAGGATACTGCGGGCACCACTCACACCTTCATATACCTTAGCACGATAGTTTTCCTTGGCTTCCGACACACGGTTCCAGAAGTTCATGGCTTCACCGTCAGCCAGTACCTCTTCCTTGCAATCCGCTGCAATTGTCTTTACCGCTTCGTAGAACTCAGCCATTTCTTCCAATAAAGAAATGTCCTTACCGTATTTTCTCACCATATTCAATGTAAAGGTAAGATTACGGGAAAGCTCACACAGTTCATTTACCGAAGAACCGATAAGTCCCGGAAGTCCGTTTAACGCATCGTACCAACCCGGCTTACCGCCCTCCATGTCGATACCCATACCATATGCGTCCAATGCCGCAAACTTGGTAAGGGAAAGCATAACCAATTTTTCCATAAGAGTAGCACGGATAACCTTGCCGGCTCCCTTATTATCACAGAGCAAAAGAACATTTTCACATCCGTCCTTCGCTTCCAAACCTTCCTCAACTGCATGATACTGGCGGATACCGTTATCTGTCTTTACATAACGCTTCTTTCTCGGATTCACTCCCGCCTGCGGACGGAACCATGTATAAGAATCATCAAATAGAAGTTCCTCTTCCTTATCCGGGAAAATCTGCAAAAAGCTTTCCACTAAATCCAGATTGTATGTCCAGTGGTCAGTCCAATAGCCTTCCTTGAAATCACCGTTGGTAAGCGGTTCCGCTTGGGAAATCATTTCGTCAAACTTTGCTTCTCTCTCTTCTTCGTTAAGAGAAGTATCCGCCATCAGTCTGAAATACAAACTACCCGGTGTAAAATCATATGGCTTACCGTCTTCCATAATACGGTATGTAATCTTTTCCACTCCAAGAGGATTGCCTCCATCCGGCTGCAATAAGGAATAGAAAGTCTTAATGTTAAAATCACCTACAAAAGGTGCAAAGAAATCATCACTTCTTCTATTCTGGTTTACATCACGGAAATTACCGTTACCCTGGGAATAAAATTCCGGAAGCATAGCGTAATAGTTGTAATCACGCTCCAAATCTCCGTGCTTTCTGGAATATACATAGAATACCTTGTTATCCCCAAGCTGAATCGGAAGACCGCCGCGAAGTACATTGTCTAAGAAGGTGTACTGACAGTACTCATCAAATGCTTCGTTCGCTGTCTTTGTCTCCATAAGGTTTCCGATTTCGTCTGTCAGTTCATGGGCTCTTGCCTTCTTATTTTCAAAATAAGCAACATCCAATTCCTTCTGTAAAAATGCAGAAAGCAACTCCTGATTCGCCGCCTGACCAATCAATTCATAGATAACAACACTTTCCTGTGCCCCTAAGGTTTTCTTACAGCCATAAAAGCTGACCGGCACAATATTCTGTGTCACTTCTTCATGGGAAAGAACCGCATCCAAGCCATTCTCTTCAAAAGTAACCGGTCTTACCAAAGAAGTATCATATGCGAATACCGCTTCCGGGTCCACGATTGTACGAAGTACCGTACCGTCTCCCGTAACTGCATAAGAGAAATTACCACCCTCTACTTTTTCAACAGAAGCGGAATCCTCAATACTTGCGCGCACTCTGTAATACGCCACATCCTCAGCTGTTCTTTCTACCTGCATCCATGCTTTCGCGGTCTGCATAATATCCGTGCAGTATCCGAGCATAACACCGTATGGAATCACAGCAGGCATACCATCCAATACTTCCACCTCTGCTGATTTATCGGAAGTATTTGTTATTTTTACGCATCTTACCAATGCACCAATCCGTTCTTCCGGTAATGTGAAATAAGAAACCTCTGTCCTAATTCCCAATTCAGAATTATCTTCGCAAAGCTCCAGACTGTTTTTATAAATGTCCATGGTATGCGGAACATTTTCATTCTGAAAACATTCTGCATACTCACCATCTTTTTTTATAAAAGTACGGAATCCCGTCACTTTTACATTCTGATATGCCGTATGCGCCGGATAGAACTGCATAATGGCCTTATCTTTATTTTCTATACCGAAGCTGACAACACCCTGTCCTCGGTTTACATAATAGCACCAGATTGGAATCCCGCGGATTCCGCTGATTCCCGGAAGGAAACTGGCAAATGTAGGTTTTTTTCCATAATCATTAATATGAAAACTTCTGTTCATACGCATTCACTGCCTCCTTATTTTGCAATCAGGGTAATGTCTACTACCTGCTTACCGGCTCCCATTTCCTGAAGCTTTGACAGTGCAATTCTGTCAGTACCTGCCGGAAGCTCCTCACCGTTTACTACGATTTTGCCAACCGCATAAGTGCCCTCTTCAAGCAACTGCGGATTGTGATACTGAATGCAGAAATCCTTGCCTGCAAACTGTAAATTAAGGCTTGCATTGCCTTCGCTGTCAAACTGTTCTTTTAACAATTTCGGGTCAAATAATAAATCACCCATATCACCGCGCACACCAAACACCTGTGTAATCACGGTCATCATAAGCCAGCTTGCCGCACCGGTTAAGTAATTGTACATACCTCGGCCTCTGTCGCTGAAATACTCCGGAATACCCGGGTAAATTCTACTGATATTAAAATCACAGGACTGCTTATACAAAGTATGAATCGCCTTATAACCTTCCTTGGCAAAGCCCTGCTTATAAAGAGCATTACCAAACATGGTAGTCATATGTGAGAAAACAGCACCGTTTTCTTTATGACCGAAGGCAAATCCAAATGCACGGCCCATGTCCTTTTTCACTTCTTTAAAATCAGAATTCAAACGGTAACCACCGATTTTTTCTTCATATAAGTATGTATCTGCCGCCTTGGCAATCTGAGCAGTCTGCTCTTTGGTTGCGGTACCTGACATTACGGTAAATACCTGTCCGGTTAACATCATACGCATACCATTTTCGTGAGGACCTTCCACCCTATTACCATGATTATCATAATAACTGTTAAACCATCCGTTTTCTTCTTCGGATAACCATTCTGTCTTGCGGATGTGTTCACGAATCCACTCTGCCATGGCACGAAGACAGGTTACTGCCTTAGCACAATCCACTTCTGTTTTCTGTCCGGAAACATTCGGATATACGGACTTACAATAAGATGCCAATAATTCTGTCTTCTTTTCGATGCTTTCGTATACATTTACATCATCACAGAATAAAACTTCCAGCTCTTTTGCAATCAAAAGGGACTGAAGCCCTTCCTTTGCAACAAGCGCCTCAATCAAATCTGCCAAAGTATCCATATTCTGGGAATACGCTGCGGTAAAGGCAACACTTTCCCCACGGTCTGCGGCCATATCCAATGCATCATTCCAGTCCGCTCCGCGAAGACGCATATGATTATGTTCGCCCACTTCATAAAATGCAGTCAGGTTCTGAATCAGGATATGCTCAAGCAAAGTTCCCTGATATACATTCCCTTTTGCATCCTTACATAAAGGAGTCTCTTCCTTGCTGAAAGTATCATCCGTTGCTGTTCCGCGCATTTCCTGACGGTCCTTAAAATAACTGTTTTCCTTCAATAAAACAGCCACGTCACCGGTCTGGTCTATGTAGAACTTTGTGGTAAGGAGTGGCCAGAAACCATGATCCATCCACACACGGGTGATATTATTACGGTCAGCAATAAATTCTCCCTGTTTTGAACCAATGATAGTTGCGTTACTTCCGTCCATACGCACACCACCATAGTTATCAATTAACATCTGACGGACACCGTCCGGATTCATAATAAGTAATGCCAGACAATCCTGCCAGAGGTCACGCCATCCTCTTCCACCTTTTCCATAATCATGGTGCGGTAAGAAAGAACAGCCATATATTCTTCTTAAAATCGGCTGAAAACTTACCCAGAACATAAAATCGTCGAAATCAGCGTCGCCCGTATGGTACGATACGTTGACTTTTGACAACCAATATTCCTTTGTCTCAGCGAATGCTTTTTCAATATCTTCTTTTGTACGAAGTACATTATTAACGGTTGCAGTATCTGTAAGGTCTTCTGCCACACCAATACGGATGATATAAGAAGCTTCTTCCCCCGGTGCAAGAGTAATCTTGTTAAACTTAAGCGCACCAATGGCCTCATAACCTGCATATTCCTTGCCGGCTTTGTCAAACTCCGCATTTTCTACGATGGTCTGTGGCTGATAATAGCTACCGCCTTCTCCTGTGAAGTCTTCTACTACAGGACAGAATCCTACCGGTGTCTCTCCCTTACCTGTTAACCCCGTTACAAAATAGGTAAGGTCATTTACCTGATGTCCTCTTTCATCAAAAGACAAAGTTGGCTTTACAAATACACCTTCATCTGTTGTATAAATACGGTGAAGCAAACTGGTAACATGTCTGTGGTCTCTTAAATTATCAGCACTTCTTCCGTAAATCGGAACTGCTGCCACAGGTGTCAATGTTACTGCTTTGTCACTGTTATTCACAAGCTTTACATACATGCATTCTGCATTTTCATCGCAAATCGGAACAAAGCTTGTCACTTCCGCACTTAATCCGGACTTCCCAAGGTCACGGTTAAGTGTCTGCCACATAAATCCGGCTGTGATACTGCTCTTTTCCTGCTCTTTTGTAAAACGCTGTGATTCGGCCTTTGCAGAAGCTCCTGTCACAGAATAAAAGCTGCCATCTTCCAAGATACACCAGAAATTACGGCTCACCTTTGATTCCATTAAATCTTCCACACTTGCCGGCTGCATCAGAAACACGTTCTGATTTACCTTCAGGTCTCCTCCCAGAGTCGGTGTTACGGCTCCCTTTAAACCATTTTCACCTGCTACCGGGAAATAAAGATATCCTGTGTTTTCCGGGCATTCCATCTGAAATGTACCCTTACGATCGAGAAACTTGTACCCACTCATTCTTTCTTCCTCACATTCCGCCATAATGGCTCTCATTTTGAATTTGAATTGTTGTTTCCTTTTATGATCTTTTC
This sequence comes from Lachnospiraceae bacterium, assembly GCA_045531685.1. GTDB lineage: Bacteria > Bacillota > Clostridia > Lachnospirales > Lachnospiraceae > RGIG8767. The sequence continues at coordinate 12,571 of JAZSEL010000170.1, forward strand.
ACAGAATTTTCTTTTTGCCCTTGTTTTTCCCTTGTTAAATCATTTCCCTTTTGTTTTCCCTTAACTTATACGCACCCGTCCCTTTTCGGGCACATATATACGCTTATTATACTCTATTCTTTACCGAATTGCACTGCTAAATTAGCTATTTTTAACTCAATATTAGCGAGTTTTTCCTATTTTGCGCATTTTACCGTATCCTTCTGAAAACACAATTATGTTGCAGAACAAACTTATTTATGTTGTATGGTATAAATAAGTTTTCATTGAACTTGTTTAGGTCATTTGGTATAAATAAGTTGAGGTGAATAATATGGAGTATAATTTTAGCCAGGACTTAAAGGCAATCCGAGAAATTTTAGAATTAACACAAATGCAATTGGCTGAGCAATTGGGCGTTGAACAAAAGACAATATCAAGAAATGAAATAGGCAAAAGTGAACCTTCTTCAAGGTTTTTAGAACAAGTCTATTCGTACGCTTTTGACAAAAATATCAAATTGAATAAATTGAAAGAAATGTTATGGATTGACAATCTGCAAAGCGGTCATAAATTATTATTTCATGGTTCAAAGAATACCATTGAAGGAGCATTGAGTGTACATGCCGGCAGAGCAAATAATGATTTAGGACAAGGATTTTATGCCGGTGAAAGCTATGAACAGGCAATTTCCTTTATATCCGGATTCGACAAATCCTCCGTTTATTTTTTAGATTTTGATGCACGGAATTTAAAATGCAAAAAATATGAAGTAAATCAGGAATGGATGATGACGATTGCATACTATCGGGGAATATTAGAAGCATATGAATCGCATCCCATTGTACAAAAGCTTGTAGCCGAGTCACGTGACTGTGACTATATTATTGCCCCGATAGCCGATAACAGGATGTTCCAAATTATTAATTCCTTCATTGATGGTGAGACTACAGACGAACAGTGTAAGCATTGCCTTGCCGCAACACATCTCGGATCACAATATGTATTTATCAATGACCGGGCAATAGAACAAGTAACATTAATCGAAATGTGCTATATTTCAAATAATGAGAAAGAATACTATAAAAATATCAGAACCGGGGATTCTAAATTAGGTGACGACAAAGTGAAGTTGGCCAAAATACAATATAGAGGAAAAGGAAAATATATTGACGAAATATTAAGTTAAAAAAGGTGTGATAAAACATGAAAAAAATTAATAAAGACGGACTTCTATTATGTGATTTACAGGCAAAAGCATTTGAGTGCGCCGTTGATTTGACAAGCGTAAGTTCAGAAATCTTCATACGAAGATTTATGAATAGTAATGCTGCCAAAAGAATGGATAATACCTCCATTTTACAAACCAATATTCATGAAAAAGATATTTTAGTTATGATAGAAGAACAATATGGTAAGTCAGAGTATGGCTCTGTGAAGTATTCCCACGATGAAATGTTTTGGATAGGATACTTATACAGATATCTTTGTTACACATATGGCTTATCATCTGTACAGGCATACAAAATTGCTAAACCAAAAGAACTTCGCGGACTGTTTCCTGCCTATCACACACTGGATCCGTCCCAAGCAATTGAACGTATTTTAGAAGCAAAAGGTCTTTTAGCTGATGAAGAAACTGAACTGAAAAGGCAATATGAGATTTTCAAAAAAATTAGAGAGAACTCAAAAGAATAGATACATGGAACATTCTACAACACAAAAAGGGTGACGTCTTACGCCGTTACCCTTTTTCTTAATCACTTCTTGTATTAGTAATCATCCTCTTCTTATTTTACAGACATTTTATGGCATACAATGGTATATTTACCATCCATTCCTGCTCCCTGTAATTTGACATGGATGTTCTTACCGCATACTCCGGTTTGAATTTTTCACAGTATACCTTCAAACTTTGCGAACGCAGATTATCCTCCGCATTTACCTCAATAGGAACAACACCTTTTCCCTTTTGAACCAGAAAATCCACTTCATATGTGGATTTCTCACCGGCATAATAGTATGGAATATACTTCGTATCCGAAACGATTTGCTGTAGTACATATTGTTCCGTTAATGCGCCTTTAAACTCTGTAAAGATATCATTTCCTTCCAAAATAGACTCTGCATCCAGCTCACTGAGTGCACCCAGCAATCCCACATCCAACAGATACAATTTAAATGCAGCAAAATCAATATAGGCTTTTAGCGGCACTGCCGGTTTACTTACTTTATGCACTTTTTTAATCAGCCCACAGTCCTGCAGCCACTCTATCGCCACTTCAAAATCTTTTGCCCTTGCGCCTTCCTTTATTTTCCCAAAAAAGAATTTCTTGTTCTCCTTGGCTAATTGCAAAGGAATGGAATTCCAAACCATTCTTATTCTAGGCAGTTCACCGGCTCCGGTGTGCTTTCCGAAATCATTTTCATATTGTTCTAAAATAGCATTCTGTAAATTACGTACTTCATCGTAATCCTTATGCTCACTATAAAATGAAACCACCTCCGGCATTCCACCCACATAATAATAATTCTTTAATGCAAATGCATACTTTTCCTTAAAATCCCCAATAAGAGTAAAGTCGCCCTTTTCCAGCAACTCTACTAACTGTACTTCACCTATTGCCAACAGAAATTCCCTAAAATTCATAGGATGAAGTTCTAACATATCCACCTTCCCAACCGGAAAAGAAACACCGGCATGAATGGCCACACCCAGTAACGAACCGGCAGCTATAACAGCATACTCGGGAGCATTTTCACAAAAATATTTTAACGATTCCAATGCTTTAGGAGCCTCTTGTATCTCGTCAAAAATGATAAGAGTATTCCCGGGAGTCACTTCCATATGCGTTTCAATATTGATATTCGTAATAATTCTTTGAATATCATAATCTTCTTCAAATACCCTTTTCATCCGTTGATTATTATAAAAAGACACATACGCACATTTTTCAAAATGTAATTTACCGAACTCTTTCATCAACCAGGTTTTACCAACCTGTCTTGCCCCCTTTAAAATTAACGGTTTCCGGTTATTCTTATTTTTCCATTCTACTAATTCTTCCATTAAAAACCGTTGCATATCCGTTCTCCTTTTCATGGCATCCGCTCATACTATAAATGTGTTGATGTCTTTATTATATGTATATCGCCTCAAATTATCAACACTTTTTCGTGCCATTTTCACTGCAATAATTACACTTTTTCCGACCATAATACAAACAGAAACAACATTTTTTCGTTTATAATATCGAGTCGGTGTAGCAGTCTGTGTAGAAGTCAAGAAAAATAGGTAAAAAAGTGTGACGGCTCACACCGTCACACTCCATCAAATCTATGTCATTATGACATGCTTCACATTCTAAAAAACGGAAGCAGATAAATAGGAATCATTAATATGTCCCCTTCTTTTTTTAAATCCTTTGTATATACAAGATATTTTTCCAATATTCTTTCTGAATATTTTTTTGAAAAAGCATCCAGTGACTTATGCGTGTTATAGCCGGAGGATTTTATCTCAATTGGGCATATCTTATTTTTCTTGGAAAGCAGAAAATCAATTTCATAATTATGCTTTGACTTTTCATTTAAGAAAGTATGATAATACAACGCATTTCCATTTACAGATAATATTTGTGCCACTATATTTTCATATACATACCCCAAGTTAACACTGAGTTTGTCGCTTAATATTTTTTCGTAAACAATATTCTCTGTAAAATCTTTATCTTTAAAAATCAGTGTAGTTAATAACCCTGTATCTGCCATGAATAATTTGAAACGTCTTATATCTTTTGCATTCGCCAGACCAACATTTGGATCATTGGCATGATACGCAATCTGAACGGTTTTGGAATCCACCATATCCGCAATCAGTTCCAAAACTGTATCCGCACGCTCATTGCTCAAAACACTCGACACCTGATAACGGGATGCGTTGGTATTGAGCTGCGCTGGTATTGCATCAAATAACATGGATATTCTTCCGGATGTGTCTATTTTTCTGAAATCATCCTCATATAGTTTTAAGATGTCCCTCTTAATCTCATCCACTTTTCTGAAATTGTTGGTCTCCATATACGTTTCAACTGCCTGCGGCATACCGCCTACCAACATATATAACCGGAAATCCCTCATAAGTTTACGATGCACGGCATCTCCAAGCGGAATAAATTTTTCTAAAACATTTGCTAAAAGTCTTGATGTTGTTGTGTCTCCCTTTGCCCACAAAAACTCCTCAAAATCCATCGGAAACATGCTTATTTTGCGTTCTTCACTAGGAATCAGTATGCCCTCAATGTTTTTCTTAATAGAAATAAGGGAACCCGTCTCAATATAATCATATCTATAGTCTTTTACCAGATGCTTAATGGCCTGACGTGCCATTGGACATAATTGCACCTCATCAAAAATAATTACGGATTCTCTCTTATGCAAATCCGTTTTATAGAGCAGCTGCAACCTCAAGAAAATATAGTCCAAATCGGATACATCATCAAATAATTCCCGCACCTCTTTCGATGCCTTGGAAAAATCTATCAGTATATAACTTTTATACGCTTCTTTTGCAAATGCTTCTGCTATAGTCGACTTGCCAACTCGCCTTGCACCTTCGATCAAAAGTGCCGTTTTGCCATTGGACTCCCGTTTCCATTCCCAAAGTTTATCATAAATTTTCCTCTGAAACATAGATTTTCACGCCCTCTCAAAATCGTTATTTTTATTTTATTCCTTTTCTGCAAAATCGTCAATTTTATTTTTATATTTCCCACAAAATCGTTATTTTATACCCCGCAAATGTATCATTAAAAGGATATTATTGAAAGATGTTTGTACCAGTCAAGAAAAGTAGTCTGCCACCCAAAAAAGGTGACGGTTCACACTTGAGCCATCACCCTTTCTTTAAAAATTTACAGCCCACATGAGCCAGATTATTATTTAATTAATTCAAATACACCGGAATAACATTACAACGATGAACACCCCTTGAATACTCCATACAATTCCGGCACACCGGTCCTTCTGCCGGTTTTGGAGACCTTCCGGAGCAGATATAATAAATTGAGTTACACTGTGGACACTGTCCACTCCATGTATCGGGCAGTGCTTCTCCGCCTGCCACTGCTTCTAACATTTCATCACTGAGTTCATCCCTACCTGCATCTTTCATTGAATAACCTCCTGTTACGCTTACTTGTTGATTGCAGCATGCAAATCTTTCTTTTCTATCATGGTTCTGCCAAACATCGCATTTAATTTCAGTGGGCCATACCACTCACAGCCTTCTTCGAGTACTGCTCCTTCTCCAAGAGTTACGTTTTCGATAACGTATTCCGAATTTAATTCGCTACACCAAATCTTTCCTTTTACTATCGCATTTTTAATGGTCCCTCCTGTCATTATGACATTTAGGAATGTACCACCTATGATAGTTCCCGTTTTACGATTAGTCACATAATCAATACATTCATCGGTGGATACAATGGTTCCATAATTTTCCACCGGTTTTTCATACTTCTGCCCAATATCCGCGTTTCTTGTTACATTTATCGTCTTCTTTTCGCCCCTTGCTTCTTTTTCCCAAGTATATTCTCAAGTCCAAACTCCCAGGTACAATACAGCAGGGCGATTACCGTTACCATCTGTGCCCGATAAGTAAAGAAATAATGCATAAATGCATGATTCTGCAACACTACAAACCGGATATACGGTATTGCGGAAAGAAGCGCGCAAAGCCCCAGCATTTTGCCGGAAAAGTTTTTCCCCCGAAACATGTATATGCAAAAAGCACAAATAAAAAATACTGCAAAAAAGCTTGCAAATCCCGCGGCATCGGACATATCACTCTTATAAGGAAACAACATTCCCTGATTTCGGAATATGGCTCCGAAAAAGCGTTGCGAAGAGGTTGCCAGCGGGTCCAAAGAGGTGTTCCCCATATGTACCTTTCCCACAAAGCGCTCACCTGCAGATGATAAAGCAAGCAGTAAGGCTTCCCTGCCCGAAAAAGCAGCTACCAAAATCCACTTAAAAACGAACATCAATGCATACCCTGTACCCCAGATGCTTACACAGGATATCAGGTATTTCAGCTCATTTTTCCATTCTGTCAGTTCTCCCGCTTCATAACGCAGAATCAGCAAAAACAACAGCGGTACTGTCAATGACAATGTCTCAGCTGTCAAAAAATCAATGAAACAGGTACACACACCGGATACTGCCATTAAAAGGCCTATTTTACGATATAATGCTTCCGTATCCTTTCTTTTGCGGAAAAAGCATATCACTGCCAGTAATACGGCATTCATCATAAAAAACATGGTGCTGTACTGGATACAGGTCGCACAAACCCAAGCCTGCATCGCAATATTTGCTGCAAAATAACAGACTGCCAATGTCTTCGCTCTCTGTTTCCACAGCAGCAGTATATTCAGAAGCATAAGTGCAATCCAAATCGTTGAAAAAACAATACGCGCCCCCTGAATATTTGTAATCGTAAATAACGGTCTTAAAAAGGCTAATGTGCCGTGCCAATATCGGGAATAATCCACATTTGGCTCCTTATCCTCCTGCAGACTTTCCCAAAGTCCTGTATTGACATTTTCCAGCTCCGGCTGATAATAGGATGCTTTTATCGTGGATTCTACCACTTCCTCGCCGGATATATGATACATAATATCCACCAGAATACAGTCGGAATAATTATCCTGTCTGGTATTAAACTGATTCTCTATCAGATACGGAAACAAATCATGCTCATTAAAATACTTAGCACTCTCCACACAGCCTTCCTTAATGGCACTTTGGGGAATCAAGCCGCTAAAGAATAAAAGAAGCATACAGCACACTCCCGTTAGAACTATCACACCAAATGTTTCCACTATCCGGATTATCCGCTTTCTGCTTCTTTCACTCATTTCAAATTCACACCTTTATTATAATCCTTGTTACACTTACTGATTAATTGCCGCTTGCAATTCACTCTTCTCTATTATGGTTCTTCCAAACATAGCAGACAATTTAAGAGGACCGTACCATTCACAGCCTTCTTCAAGCACTGCTCCTGCTGGAATGGTAATATAGAAGCACTCACCACCGTAGTTATAATAGAATGTATAGCTTACCCCCTCTTTGCCAAGCAGTTCTTTTAGCACATTAGCGCTGAAGGAATGCCAAACCGTTGCATCAATCGATTTTGCATCCCCCGGCTTTACATTTGCCACACTTGCCAGGAGTTCTTTGGTAAAAATCTGTTCTTCGGTTTCCTTTGGTTCTTCCTCTTCGTCACTGCCTGCGTCATTGCCTTTATGCGTGCAGTCTTCTCCACTGTGGTCGCAGTCTTCTTCGCCACCATTTTCCGAAGTGCCATTACCGAGAGTAGTAAAGGTAATTGTAGCATTAGCATACCTGTCATCTTCCTCATCTATTACACAATTCACACCCGTAACTTTAACATCCTTATCAAAAGTATAAGTAGTAATCAAAGTTTCTCTGTCCACTTCACTCCAGGCACTATCATCTACCTGTTCACCATCAATTATAAGCGTAACTGTACTAAATCCACCGGACCATATTTGGTCTTTCAAATATTTAATACTATCCCCTGCAGAGAAAGTGTCTCCCACTGAAATTCCGCTTATTTTATTATTACCACAGTCAAAGGTCACGTATCTCTCTACCGGAATATCCGCTGACAAATATAAACCAGCAGAATTCTCATCAATAACAATATCACTGACTGTATATACAACACTCTCATCGCCTGATAACGTGACAACATAATAAGGGCTGTTGTACTTACTCTCCATCTCCACACCATTCACATAAACCAGCACCTTAACACTACCACTAACGTGGTAACCTATCGTATCACCACCATGATATTTCGTACTAGTAGTTATTTCTCCTACATTTGAAGCATTATTATATGTATATTGCGCCGCCAATACCGTCATGCTGCTTCCAAAAAGCATCGTCACTGCCATCATTAGGGCCAGCCACCCTTTCAATCTTTTCAGTAATACTGAATTGTTTGTTCGTTGATTCATTCGAATTCCCTCCATGTATATTTATAATATTCTCAAAAAATATATCTGCGTAATACTACCACTTATGTCATTTTTTTCAACCATTTCTGCATAACTCGCAGTTTTTTGACATAATCCGCAAGTTTTTCCACATTTTTGCTCCAAAAAGGGCGACGGCTCACACACAAGCCGTCACCTCTTATAAATAATCTATGCACTTTTTACAAACCGGTCATATCCATGTCCACTATCATCCGCCCAATTTTCTGTTCTTTCAAAAGGTAGCACATATAGATCGGAAGATAAATTACCGCACCCTCTGTTTCTACATTTGAAACAGAAAAAACGTAGGCTTTCTCTATATGGTAATCCGGAACACTCATGAAATTGCTCAATGCCTTGTGAGCCTTATATGCTTTCCCGGACTTCACTTCAATCGCAACAACCTTTCCGCCCATTTCTATCACAAAATCCAACTCACCCACATTTTTCTTTTTACAAAAATACGTTTCAAATCCATTGGCTGTTAATTGCTGAGCTACTGCATTCTCGAAATGAGCCCCATTGTTTACTTCTGCGTTTTTATTAATTAATTCCATTTTGGTTTCTGCCGGATATGCACTTGTAAGCAATCCGATATCATTTGAAAAGAGTCGGAATACATTGCTGCTCTTGCTTGCCATAAGAGGAATCACCGGCGCATCAACATTGTAAACCGGCAACGCCACACCTGCATCTTTTAGCCACAAAAAGCTGTTTTCATATCTGTCAAACTTTAATTCCTTATCCAGCATAGTAAAAACAAACTTCTTATTCTGCTTATTTAATTCAGCCGGGATAATATCGTAGATAGATTTTAGTCTGAGTTTTTTATCCTCGAGTTCGTATTGGGAGAAATCCTCTTTGTACAGTGTTACTATATCGCGTTGTACTTTATCAACTTCTCTGATATCTTTGGTTTCTATATATGTTTTTACGGCATCCGGCATGCCACCAACAATCAGATACACAAAAAACATATACAAAAGTTTCTGATGTATGAATTCATCCACGGGACTACATGTTTCAAATTTTTCTTTTAACATATCCAGTGTTGTATTTGAGACATTGTTTGCCACCATAAATTCTTCAAAGTCCATAGGATACATCCTTAATAGTGTTAAATATCCTACAGGAGCCGAGGCTATTCCCTTAAGTTCTACCCCCAGTAAGGAGCCGCTCATTACATACTTAAAACTCCCTTCGTCGACAAGGAACTTTATTTTGGTTACTATTTCCGGGCATTTCTGAATCTCGTCAAAAAAAACAACAGTTTCATACGGCTTACAATTTTCGGGCATAATCATTTTTAACTTAACCAAAAACTCTTCCGCACTCATTTCTGCATTTAGATATTCAACCAAGTCCGGCTGGTCGATAAAATTTACCTCGAACTTAGTATATCCGCTCTTATCAATCTCATCTCTTATGAGCCAGGTCTTCCCAATCTGTCTTGCCCCGGTCACAAGTAACGCCTTATTCGAATTTTTAAGCCATTCTTCTATCGTAACGGAATCTTTTCTATACATGAATCTTTACCTCCAACTATACAATACACCTTTTGCCCCGTTTTTTCAATCAATACATTATCATTTTGCCCCGTTTTTTTATTCTTTATTCATAAATTATGCCCCGTTTTTTTTGCAAACACAGTTCAATTGATGCACCAGTCAAGAAAAGCGGGAACGAAAACAAGTTCCCATCCTACATAAATTAAGTTCGGATTCTTCAACATCCTCTACATAACTCGCAGATTTTTGACATAATCCGCAAATTTTCATTCTTTTTTTGCCATATAATTAGAGTAATCGACTTCATTAAGGCGTTTTGTGTTACAATATAATCATACTAAATATATGCCTTATTTATGGAGGATTCTATGAACATTGCTATTGTGGAAGACCTGATACAAGATCGTGAGCGTGTCACTTCCTGTCTGAACCGGTATATGGAAGAACTTGGTCTTACTTATCATTTATATACATATGAAAGTGCCGAGGAATTTGTCGCGGCATTGAATACCCTGACCTTTCAGATTGTTTTTATGGATATTTATCTGCAGGGCATGACGGGAATGGAAGCGGCTGTATGTTTACGTCGCCGCAATAGGGATTGTAAACTGATTTTTCTTACAATTTCCACAGAACATTGTTTGGAAGGTTTTCGTGTCAATGCCAGCCATTATCTGATAAAACCCTTCTCAGACCATGATTTTGCAGAGGCCATGGAACGCTGTCATTTACAGCCGCAGTATGACATTCCGTATCTGGATGTGGTATGCGACGGTAAGGAATTGAAACTGAATACCGAATCGATTTTATACATACAGGTACAAAAGCGTAACGTCCTGATTCAGACACTGAACCAGACGCTTATGGTAAACGGACCTTTTCATGCTCTTACGGAAGTGCTTAAAAAGGACAAACGGTTTTTGCTGTGCATTCAGGGTGTTCTGGTAAACATGGATTATATCAGCAGTCAGGAGGAAACCGTTTTTATTGTAAAAAACGGGGACCGGCTTCCCATTAACATTCGTAACAAACGGCAGATATTGCAGTCCTACCGCAATTATATTTTTGATAATATGTGAGTTTACTTATGAAAAAGAGAAATAGAACAATTTGTACAACTACATACAGTAAGGTTGTTTTACTATTTTTTTCAGTGCTCTTTTTGATGTTTGGAACATCCCTGCGGGCATACGCAAGTGAAATGTCACAACCACTACCATCCGGCGATACCTCCGATGAGACATACAC
>JAZSEL010000098.1:0-3928 GCA_045531685.1 Lachnospiraceae bacterium
CAAACCTTTCTTTATCTCCGGTAAAACATCATCTATTTCTACCAAGTGATATTTAAGAAGTGCAAAGAATAATTCCTCTGAAATCTGCACATTTTTCAATCCTATCAATCCATCCTTTCCATCAAGACCGCAACAACGCAATGTCTATAAATTTTGCAACCTTGCAAGGTTCATCACCGCATTTTTTATATAGTCTGCATTGTTGCGTTCTTCCCTTAAATCTGCTTTATCTTATCTAGTTCCCAATACCATGAGTTATTGATTTTTCTTGCCCTGATGCCCAGCTCCTTTTTGGCATTTTCCAATGTTCTTTTAGAAATTCCCTGTTCCTCAGCCATATCAAAAATCTCATTACTCTGTACCGCATTAGAAGTCTCTGCCTGCTCCCGAAGCATCTGCTTTGCCTGCTCCAATTTATTTGCTTTTGGGGCAATACCGCCAAGCACTTCATCTGCTGTAATCTCATAATCTCCCAGCCACTTAAAACCACTTTCCATCAGTTCAAATGCCTTGGGATGTCCGAACTGTGCCAAATTATTTTTTATCTGAACAACTGCTCTGATATTTGGTTCTCCTTCCACTCTGCCAACTAGCAACACGCTCCTTGCTACCGCAAAGAAATCAATGGAACCCATGCCCCTATAAGCCGCCTTATTACCGGATGCCTTATTCATATGACCGATAAGGATAATGGCACATTTGTATTTCTCTGCCAAAGCTCCTAAACGCTTCGTCATATCCCTTGCTTCATTTGCTCTGTTCATATCCATGCCACCGCCCAAATAAGCTTGTATCGGGTCTAAAATCAGCATCCTCGCTCCGGTCTGTATAATGGCTTCTTCCAGCCTTTCATCTGCCATAGAAAGAGACTTGTCGCTTTCATCAATTACCACTATCCTCTCACAATCTGCACCTGCCTTTTCAAGCCTTGGCTTTACAGTATCAGCAAGACCATCCTCGGCAGTCTGATAAATAATGTTCATTGGTTCCGTCAGCTTCATATCATTATCCAGCCCCTCTCCTTTGGATAACTTGGCTGCAATATTTAATATCAAGGTTGTCTTTCCATCTCCCGGATCACCTTGTACGATTGTCAGTTTTCCATAAGGGATGAATGGATACCAAAGCCACTCTATCTCCTGCGACTGTACTTCTGACATCTTAATCATTTTCAGTTCTGTTTTCTTTTCTTCCATAAAGTCCTCCGTTTCCTAAAATCTCGTTGTCACACGGAAGAACCTCTGTTATACTTATGCTGTGATTACATAGATGACAGAGGTTTTCCTGTTATCACAAGTCCTAGCAGTTGCCGCTGTTAGGGCTTTTTTCATTTTCAAAATCCAGCATATCCGCTACTTTTCTCTGTTGATTCGGGTATAAGTGTCCGTAAGTATTTAATGTGATACGGATATCCTTGTGTCCTACCCTCTCCTTTATCAGAATGGGCTCAATTCCTTTATTGATTAAGTACGCCACATGAGAATGTCTCAAATCGTGGACTCTGATTTTCTTTACTCCTGCTTTCTCCATTTGGTGTTTCATCTTGTGTTGTACTGCTTCCTGCACAATGGGGAAGAGTCTTTCATTCTCCGGCATCCCATAATGACCATCTACAAAATCCTTAATCTCCTGCTTAAGAAACTCCGGTATTTCTATCAGTCTTACAGATTGCTTCGTCTTAGGCTCCGTAATCACATCCTGCCTTTCTGTCCGGTAGTAAGTCTTGGTAATGCTGATTTGATTTCTCTCAAAATCAATGTCCATTGGTGTAAGTGCCAACAACTCTCCAATTCTACATCCCGTCCAAAAAAGTATTTCAAAGATAAGATAGTATCTGCTTCCCGGCTCTATCGTCTGTATGAACTTTTGGTACTCATCTACTGTCCAGAAGTCCAAACTTCTGTTATCCGAACTTCCCATGCGCTTTACTTTTTTACAAGGATTTGTGTGTAAATCGTAAATTCGTGAAGCGTGCGTGAATAAGCTGGTTAGCTGATTTTGTATCATTCTCAGATAGGCTTCCGAAAATCCTTTCGTCTGCATTTCATTCTGCCATTGGATAATCTGCCCGGCACTTATCTCACTCATCATCTGATTACCGAAGTATGGAATAATGTGTTGCTCCATCATATACCGCTTGTTCTTCATGGTGCGTTCCTTCAACTCATTCTGCTTATCATCAAAATAAACTTCCATAAATTCACTTAGCTTCATATCCATACTTCTGCTGTTATTCAATTTCTTCTGTCGCTCATACTCAAGAGCTTCTCGCTTTGTCTCGAAACCTCTTTTTCTTCGCTTTTTCTTTTCGCCCTTGGCATTTGTTTCAAACCATTGGGCTGTCCATTTCTTTGTGTCTTTCTCCTTATACGCCATAATGACCTTCCTTTCCTTAATTTGCTACCAATTCATAGCCAAACATCTTAGTTGCCCAGAACGCTCTTGGAATTCGCCCAGGCATTGTGACATAGCCCTGACTATGCAATTCCTTGTTCATTGACTTAATAAGCTTGTATGCGTGAGATTTGGAGCAATTCAGTTCTTTTGCAACATCTTCCGCACTCATCATATATTGATAATTCGCCATATATTCGTCCTCCCTTCTTCATTTCTAATTTCGTTACATCTCTTGTATTTTATTCGTGTACGAATTTCGTAAATTTATATTAGCACCATATCTTTACTTTGTCAACACTTCGTAAAATTATTTTTACGGTTTTCGTAAATAATATTTTTTGTAATTTCCTCTTTTATGTTTTTCGTAAATATGCTAATATGGATATTGTAATTATGTTTTTCGTATTTTTTCTATGTATGAATATAGGAGGTTGCTCATGGGCGATGGAAAGAAATTAAAAGAACACATTGATAACAAAGGTACCAATGTACGTAAGATTGCTAAAGAAACCGGCATCAGTGCCACTACACTTTATACTATTATTCAAAAGGATACCAACATCAGATTTGACTTTGCGCTCCGTCTGGCAAATGCCTTGGAGATTGATGTAAATGAGATATGCTCCGCAAGTCCTTTCTCCGGAGCCATTACAGAAGAAGAAATCTACCCTACCCTTCCGGATGGTTTGAATGGTGCCTTGGACTCAAGCAGAATAAAAACCTACTTAAAATATTCTCTCTATCCACTCATGCACCTGTTTGGCAAAAACAGTATGCCGGATGTGGACAATCTACTTACTTCTTTTTATCAGTTGGATGATGAAGCCCGGAAAGAAGTTGTGGAAACGATACAGTTTAAGCTGCAATATCATAAGGATTCGGAAAGAGCAGAACAGGTAAAACAGATTAAGGGATGGTAATTGACATTTCTGCATATTTCCCTTATAATTAACATAGAATATAAATCAACGGTGGTTGATTTTGGGCTGGTCGAAAGACCCTGGTCCACCGAGCGGCGGGGAATTTCCCCGCCATTTTCATATTCAAAATTGCTACAAAAGGATGATGGTATGTCAGAAAAGATACTTAGCGTATTCATAGACGAGTCTGGGGACTTTGGTCCTTATGAAATCCATGCTCCCTACTACTTGGTTTCTATGATACTACATAATCAGAATATTGATATAACTGAGAATATAAAGGTCTTTGATGCTCATTTATCCAATCTAGGATACCAGCATCACGCTATCCATACAGGACCACTGATAAGACGTGAATCCGTATATTCTAATGATTTGGTTGAGGAAAGAAAGCGCCTATTCAATGCCTTGTTCAACTTTGCACGTAGACTTGATTTTCAGTATTCCTGCATCAAGGTAAAGAAAAGTGAATGCCCGGATGTCATAACAATGACTTCAAAAGTATCAAAAGCTCTGGCTGACGTACTGCGAAGCAATGAAGACTTTTGGAATAGCTTTGACAAAGTTATTATCTACTATGACAACGGACAAATTGAGCTAACCAAAATTCT
>JAZSEL010000097.1:0-4861 GCA_045531685.1 Lachnospiraceae bacterium
AGGTATTCATTATTCTGTTTCCAACATTGAATATAGCACTCATACCTAATCTCCCTCTCTTTGGCTTCTTATGATTAAAAATACAAAATCATTAATGTTACACCATAATAGATAACAGAAATCAGATTCGTCCATCCACCACCGATAATCATATGTAATCCCTTGGGGAGTTTTCTTGTAAACGGTGAAAATAAAAATAAAATTCCCGGCGAAACAACAATCATCCAACGTGGAAACACTGTCCACTTCAAAACGATAAACATAGCAAGTAGCAGAAAACCTAACCCCTGTAATCCAAAAGCAACTGCTTTCTGTACATTCAAATACTTATGAATTTCGTCTAAGGCTTCAATATTATCATGTCGACCTATCAATCCAAAATATGCACAATGACTATGATATGCTCCTCCACATATTATTCCTAAGCAGTTTATAAAAAAACAAACCCATCCCAATATTTGATGTTGTTCATTCATAACTAAGACCAAATGATAGTAGCCAATACAATATAGAAAAGCAGCAACCGGTCCGATTATACCACCTATATAAAGTCTTGTACGACTCTCAGTTTTCATAATATCAATAATTGGATTCAACGTACCATCAGCAACATAATTATCTTTGCTATAATATAATACCATATCCCCAAAAAACATAAGGATTGCTCCACTTAAACCTATTAACAAAATAGTATTTAACATCTTTTACACCTCTTCCGTTTTTCTCAACAGTTTTTTCCAATTCATTTGCCTATGCTTATAGAAGCAAACTGCCCACAAATATACAGGCACAGTTTTCCACCCAGCATCAATTTCTACGATATCTGTATATCTGGTAGTATTCTCATCAAGTTTTTCCAATGTAATCTCATGATTCCAGACTGCTACATGTTTATTCGTTTCGCTCGTCAGTATGCCTTCCTCTAATCCGAACCGTATTACCTTGATTGCATGCACCCCAAAAGGAATCCATCCAAATAGTTTAAATTTAAAAGAAGATACTGTGCCAGCCCTCCATACCAGTTTGTCATCACCATTCACCGGTTCAAAAGTTGCAAACGGATAAGCAATATACTGTAAGGTTTTTAACTTTTGTAGTTTTCCATATATCTCCTGTTCTGTAGCAGGAAATACTGAACTTTTTCTTACTGTCATCACTTTAAGTGCGCCTCCTATTTATAAAATACAAAAAACCCAAGTACAGTGTAAAACTATACTTGGGTATATATCAGGAATATAGACTTCATGCATAGTTTTACTATACATGAGTCTCGCAATTTAAAACAAGCCAGACCAAAAGGCCAGTATGTTGACTTGCTACGATATACGCTTGCTACTCCCTCATGGGATTTTGCTATTGTCATTTTATCATTAAGGCTTGATTCTGTCAAATCTTTCACCTCTACACCAAATCCCAATTTTACGCCATTCCTAAATTGGGATTTTACGATTTTATTATGCTAAAACGTCAAAAATTATTTATCACCTTTAATTCTCTTTTTTGCATTCGCAATCAAATCTTTATAGCCAAGACCCAAAATAGCAATCACAGTTCTTTGCATTAATGCAAAACACAAGAACATAAGCAATACACCCCAAGCATATCCAGTATCTTGGACTAGCTGATTTTCAGCAAAGGTAATCAATGCGCTTACCGATGCCACACACAGTAATATTGCTGAAAGCATACCTGGAGTATACGGTTTTTTCAATTTATGAATTTTGATACCAACAATATGTATAAACGCTTCAAACAATCCCAGATAAATCGGCACTAATGCCAATAACGGTGATTGTGTGAAGAATGGGACAAAAGTAATCACAATCAACAAAACCACCACTGGAATATGTGACGTATGTTCCTTATCCTGCGTAACTTCCAGTCCAAAGAACTTTGACATCAATTTTGCAAAGCCTCCGGGAAAACGTGTTTCCTCCCATTCGTGAAGTGTAAACAAAAACATATATCCTATCATTATTCGCTGAATCAAACCAAGCTGATTATAAAAAACAGCACAACAGGAAACCATTGCAAACATTATAAATGTTAGTAATTCCAAATAATATTTCTTTTTTGCCATATCACATCCCCCAATCCATAAAAACAGGAAATATTCCATAGGTAATCATATCTATTTACACGCTTTTACTTCCATTTTCTTCACCGTTATTATATAAAGTATCACTACCAGAATCGTCGACAACAAGTCCGCAACAGGTTGGGCCCATGCAAGACCATTGGCGCCAATACTTGCTTTTAATATAAACAATGCCGGAATGTAAATAAATCCCTGACGGCTCAAGTTGATGATAAGTGCAGGGGTTGCTGCACCGGCTGCCTGAAGCGCATTTGCTAAAACGTAGAAAATACCAAATAGGAAGCTGGTGGTTAATAGAATTCTAACAAACTGTACTGCATAGTCGAATGCCGCTTGTTCTGTAAGGAATACACCCACAATCTGATTCGTAAACAGATAACAAATTATTGTCATTATTAAACTAAGCGCTAATGCAAAAATCACGGAAAAGCGCATAACTTTTTTGAATCGTTCCCACAAATCTGCACCGACACAATATCCAAGCAAAGCTTGAACGCCCTGTCCAAAACCGATACATATCATACCTGTGATCATCGTCACTTTGGATGCGACTCCGATTCCGGCTACTGCCATATCTCCAAAAGAAGCCATCTGCCCATTCATAACAATCTGCGAGATGCTCATCAGAAGAGACCCGAGAGATGCCGGTACACCAATAACCAAAATACTACTACACACCTTATTTCGAAGCATGAAATCACGGGGATGAATGCTCAAAATGGATTTCCCTCGTAAAAAATATACCATATAATAGCAGGCGCCAAACACATTTCCAATCGCAGTCGCGATTGCTGCACCGGTAATCCCCCAGCCAAGCCACAAAATCATAATCGGGTCGAGAATCACATTCAGAAGGTTTCCGAGAAGTTGTCCCATCATTGCTTTACCTGCCTGCCCTTCTGCGCGGATTACATTGGAAAAGCAATTGGCAATAAGAACAAAAGGACCACTGAATGTCACAATGGTAAGATATGACTTTGCAAAGCCATAAGTATCAGCACTGGTCCCCATCACTACCAGTATCTTCTCCATAAAGATGAGAAAAAGTGCAGACATAGCCACTCCGATAACAACACAGCTCCACATACAGAAGGAACATGCTCTTTTTGCATAATCTACATTCCCCTCTCCCAGGGCTCGTGAAATCACGGACGTTCCACCAATACCAAAAACCGTGCCCACGGACATAAAAATCAAAAACACGGGCATTGACATAGATACAGCCGCTACCTGATAAGCATCATGGGTCATCCCGATAAAAAGGGTATCTGCCAGATTATAGATTAAAACCATCAACATTGCGACCATTGCCGGTATTGCATTTTTCAAAACTGCTTTAGGCACCGGCGCACTACGAAACACTTCTAATTCTTTTGTCATTTCCATAAATATACTCCTTTACTAACTCTCTTAAGAAAATCACAGAATAGGCCTCGTTCCGATTCTGTTAATCCAGATAAGAGATGCTCTTCCATGGTTTTTATATGAGATTGGGCATTGATACAACATTCCATTCCGGATGCTGTTATACATACATTCTTTACTCTGCGGTCATTAGCATCTGCAAAACTTTCCACAAAGCCTTTTTGTTCCAAACGAGTCACTATCCCGGCAGCTGTAGACTGTGCCACATGTAACAAGCCCTCCAACTCTTTTAATGATAACCGGTGTCCCGGAACCGACTCCAGTTCCATCAGAACATTCATTTGCGAAAGCGTCAAATCCTGCTCACGCAACGATGCGTTTGCCTTTTTCTCCAGTTCATCGTGAATCTGCTTGATTAATGCTCCACATAAATATTTCTCCTGCATTTGTAATACCTCCATCAAAAACGATAGCATGCTTTTGATTTTTTATCAAGTATAATGATCTTTGTTCAAATTCTCAATATTACAAAAAAAAGCCCATGTACCTGCATCCACAAGCACATGGGTTCCATTCATTTTTCAGTTACTTTTCAACCATATCACAGCCCCCAAAATCCATTAATTTGGGGCATAAATCCAGTATATAATCATAATATTCTCCCATCTCAAAATGACAAGAAATGCACCATTTTGCAAGGTTTTATCGCCGTTTCCGACAATCATATTTTCCTGTTCACTTTCTACACTGAAAGTCACACCTTATCTGGTTAAAACATGTTTACAATATTTTGTACATCCACATTTTGGACAAGTTAACTTTCTTTTGGTAATTGTATGAGGTCCCATAACATAGGATTTCATATCCGGAACAAATCGTTCCTGACATTCAGGACATTCAAAGGCTCCGGCTTCTCTATCTAATACACATGCAATGGCAATTCCCATTACCATTATTACAAAGCCAATTCCCGTTGAGTATATTTTTTTGCTTTTCTTTCTTCAGCAATAAATTTACCTATCTTAATCTGGTCCATAGGTTCGTGTCCTCCTTTCTGGGTTCATTGTATGAATTTCTACTTTGTTTTTACACCCACGTAACGTAGAATATGGTGAATTTTAGCGGTTTCTACGCTCCGTAGAGTTGTAATTTGCTTCATAAAATTCAAATTTTCTATTGATTTTATAATATCATATTCCTGCAAACGTGTCATTTTAAGTTTCCCTTAAAAATCAGTCCAAAGAATCAGAACATTCAATTTTTACATCTTGTAACAGACTAGTTGTTATGATTTGATGACGTCTTCTGACTGTGATTTTGAAAAAACACTTTCATTTTTCCTACGTCTGCATGACTAGTGAGAAATTTTTCATGACGTGTCCTGCTTAACTTAATGAG
>JAZSEL010000064.1:0-2888 GCA_045531685.1 Lachnospiraceae bacterium
GTGGAGGGAATGTATGAAAAAGAAAATAGTGCTTTTTGCAGTATTATTAATACTGTTTGTTACATGCTTATGTGCATGTAACAGGAGAACTTCAATCAGTGAGGAATATAGTAAGGAATCGTATATAATAATCAGCAATAAGGTAATGGATCGGCTGACTTCTATTGGCGTAACTTGGTATATAGGAGACACAGTAATTGGTTCTACGGGGATGGTACATGCAGATAATTCGCTTATTAAGGATGAGGATATTGGCTTTGTTATGCCAATAGAGGAGGTTCCTGCTGGTGCCAATTTGGAGGATTTTGCGATAGAGGTTTCGGTTACAGAAGATAATGGAGACGTATATGAATTAGAGAGGTTAAATATTCCGCTTACATTAGGGAAAGACTTTTTTTTCGAATTAACGTATAAGAATGGAAGTTACGGAATAGATAGAGTGGAATAGACAATCCGCAAATAATCACAAACCAAGATAATGCAACATTTTGCCGTAATTAGGTACTATTACATGGAATTGAGTAAGGTATAAGATGAATATAGTGATACCTTTGGAGAGGAGGCGATCGGCATGAGAACAGTAAGCCGTGATAAGAGAGAAAAAATGAAGGTGGATAACGAGATTTAGAGGCAGGCATGAGGTGCCTGCGGAAAGGGTACTATGCTTAAATTAAAATATTTATTTGAAAATTTTGCTTTGGCAAAGGAATGTATTGAGTTTTATGAATACAACAGGGAAACGCTCGATGAAATGATGCGTTTTTTCAGAATATCGTCCAACGCAATTTATCCATTTCGTGCAGGAGAAAATGCAGAAAGGATTTGTTTCCTAAGAATATCTCCGGCAGAGGAAAAGTCATTTGAGGATGTTGTTACAGAGGTGGAACTGATTAACTGGCTGATAGAAAATGAATTTCCTGCCATGCGTCCTGTACCGATGAAGGATGGAGAATTTGCAAAACAGATACATACGGAATGGGGCATTTACAATGTTTCCTGTTTTGAGAAGGTTCCGGGAGAGAGCCTGGAAGAAGTAAACGGAACGCTTGAGATTGTAAAGGGGTACGGATATACATTGGGAACACTCCATGCATTGTTAAAAGAATATCCGCACTCCGAGAATCGACGTAACCATAAAGATTTATTGGAAGAAATCAATTGCAGAATTCAGAAATATGATGCACCGGAAACCGTTAAGAGAGAACTTTGTGCTGTGTCGAAAGAAATGGAACAGCTTTCGGTTTCGGCTTCATCTTATGGAATCGTTCATTATGATTTTGAACCGGACAATGTATTTTACGATGCGGAGACGGATAGCTTTAGTGTAATTGATTTTGATGATGCCATTTGTTGTTGGTATGCATTGGATATTGTTAGAGCGTTAGACGGATTGGATGAAGTTATCGAAGGTTGCACAGTGGATGAGGCTACGTCTTGCTTCATAGAAGGATACAAGAGCGCAACAGATTTGACAGAAGAACAGCAGCAGACATTTTTGCTAATGAGAAGATTGGTCCGCTTACAGGAATATGCCACACTTTTGCATGTTATGAGTGAACCGATTTTAGAGATGCCGGAGTGGATGATTGGATTAACAGATAAGCTGAAATGCAAACTCTGTTGGTTAGAAAAGTTGATGGAATCAGGGAATTTTGAATAGAAATTGTGGAATGTGAGGATGCATCGAGGTAGAAAACACCTTGATGTATTCTCGCTTTACAGACAAAGGGGAAGATAATGATGCAGGAATATAGAATTATCGAATATGGAACATTGAACGATTGTCAAAAGAAGCAGGTGGCAGAGATTTTCCTCGAAGGATTCGGACATATGATGACCTTTTCAAAGGACAGGAATGTGCTCTTAGATTTATTTCATACTACATGGAATCCATCTCTTGTTAAGTGCTATGTCGAGCAAGGCCAAGTTTTAGGAATAATGGGACTTGCAACCAATAAAGTACGTCCTTTGTATTTTGATAGAGATATTTGTATGAATCTGTTTGGAAGAACTAAAGGGAAAATACTTTCTAAGCAAATGAATACCATATTCCAAACACCGGTGGTGACCGGAGACAGAGATTTATATATTGATATTTTAGCAACAGACACGAAAGCCAGGGGGAAGGGTGTTGCTACAGAACTTCTCAATCAGGCATTCAGCTTAAAGAAATATGATTGCTATTTTATAGAAGTATTTTCAAAAAATGAGAGTGCATTTAATTTGTACCAAAAGATGGGATTTTCGGTTTATAAGGAAGAAAAATTGTCACCGCTACGATTCATGGTTCGTGGTTTGGGATATCCAATAAAGATGAAAAGGAATGTATGACATTATAGAGGAAACAGAAAAAGGACTGGCACAGTGATTTCATTGAAGGAGGGTGTTGCGATGAATGATAATACAACACCAATGGCAGCAAAGGAATATGACAAAAAAATAAACGACACCATTCCGTATTATCCGGATTTTTATTATCAGACAGTTGATGTGGTTGAACAATGTAACTTTGAAAAGATAAGATGGTTGGATTTAGGATGTGGGACGGGTTCGTTGGAAGAGGTGGCAATTCAAAGATTTCCTAAGAGTGAGTTCGTACTCGTTGACCCATCGGAAAAAATGCTTGAGCAGGCAAAACGGAAGTTGAGGGATGATTCAATACAATATATTTGTACCGATTCCTCCTCCATACAGTTTGCAAATAACTTCGAAGTTGCTACTGCAATCCAATCACATCATTATATGCAAAAGGATGAACGTAGAAAGGCAACGGAAAACGTATATCATGCATTGAAAAAAGGTGGAATTTATATTTGTTTTGAGAATATCATTCCGGAAGATGATGAACTAAAGACATTCGAGCTTCTTAGATGGGGAAGATATCAACA
>JAZSEL010000053.1:0-58382 GCA_045531685.1 Lachnospiraceae bacterium
TTACCATCAATAACAACCTCACATAGAAATCTATTTTTCAATTCTCTCACAAATTGACCAGCAATACACTTTTCTAATGATATATTACTCATCTTTAAATTTCCTTAAATACTCTTGCAAATCTTCCTCCGAAATATAAAAGCCTTGCATTCTATAATAATCAGTCTCCGTCATTGCAAGCATATCTCCTTTTCCTAATAAATCCTCTGCACCTGTTCTATCCAATATCGTCATAGAATCCTGATGCGCTGGTAACCTAAATGATATTCTTACAGGAATATTGGCCTTCAATGCTGTAGTCACAATAGAAGCACTCGGACGCTGAGTTGCAATAACTAAATGAATTCCTAGATTTCTTACTCGCTGAGCCAGCATACATAATCTGGCTTCGAAATCCTTTCTAATACCAAGCATTTCCGCCGCCTTAACTAAATCTGCATATTCATCTATGAAAACAACCAATCTTTTCATTGGATTAGACGGATTTTTAGCATTATAAGATTCTATATCTCTGCTATTGTTCTCTATTAGTAACTGTGTTCTATGTTCCTTCTCCGTACTATTGATTTCATCCAGCATCTTCAACGCCTCTTCTGGGTCAGTAATAATCTTGTTATCTCGCAAATGTGGAAGCCCTTTAAAAAAATGAAAATCTGTTTGTTTTGGATCCACAATTACTATTTGTAAGTTATCCTTCGAATGTTTACTTATCAAGCTAACTATCATAGAATACAAGAACACCGTTTTTCCAGAACCCGTTGTACCAGATATCAATATATGAGGTGCCTTTGACACATCAAGAATATCTATATTACTATCCGGTTTTTGTCCTGCCAATATATCAAGGCTACCACTAGAAGCATTAAGCAAGTTCAAATTTTCCAATAACTCGAGTGTGTTACCGTTTCTCTCAAACGGAACATCCATACCCACATAGCGTGTTCCTTTGATATTATCAATCATAATCTCACCAAAAGCTTCTATTTCTCGCGATATATCTTGCTTATATTTTTCTAAATTCCTAATAGTTTCTCCTGAACGAAGTTCTATTTTGAATCTTACAAAACGGGATGCTACTAAAACATTTTCTTCAGTTATGGGCACTGCTTTAATCCCAAAATCTCTCAACACCTTATTGAGGCGGTAGCACTTTTCTTTTATAAATAATGCTTCCTGCTCTTTTTCTGGCGTATGATCCATATTTACATCTTCTGTTTCTTCTTGCACTTCCTTTATCTGTTCATCTGCCATATTTGTTGTGTCACTAACAGTTCCCGTTCTTTCATCATTATTCTCTGACATAGACTCTAATACATCATTATCTATATCCGAAACACTAACTTCGTTTTCGCCATTAACAAATATTTCATTCGCCTGTTCATCTTGCATAAATATATTTTCATCATCCACAATACCAGACAATATTTTCTGAATATCTTCACTTCCAATCTTCGTGAATATAATCTTGTTTCCTATTAAAGAATCACCAGCCTCAAAGATTTCACTCTTTGTATTCGGTGAATTAAAATCAACAAAAACTATGTTTTTCTTTATTTTTAAATTTAATTCTCCAGCAAACAATTGATTTAATTTTTCTGTCAAATTATGCTTTTCAGTATTAGTAAGATCTGCATTATACAAGCTTTCAAATACGTGATGACGTAAAATTTCTCGTCTTGATACTGTTGTTATCTTTTCACTTCTTCCGAATATCTCCTTAATCAGTTTATCTAACACGCACACCTGCTCTACTGCATGCCCCGATATTTGTTCATCACAAATTCTAAAATCACCATTTCCGGTTTTTACTTCGATAAGGTCAACTCGAATATCATCACCCCGAAGATTAATTCCAATCAAATCTGGCAAGATACCCTCCTCTCTTTCAGAAAGCCACTCTCTAGCCAACTGTGTATCTAAGCCTACGAGTAATGCGTCCTTATTTCCTTTTAAATAAGATATCGCAGCTATACCAAGACCTAAGCTACCTTTTCCATGGTTATCGTCAAATATCCTATTGGTTGAATGTGAAACTATGCTAAGCAAGCCATCATCGTTTACCGACCTAATTGTTTTTATTATATTTTCCAAGCCTTTTTCAGTCGCAATATAGTTCCCCAAGCCCTCTATAGTCTTTTTATATCCTAGAGAAAACTTTCTGCTATTTTTTGAATAAATACCTATCGAACGGCATTCATCCTCCTTATAAAATAGCTTTTCACTTTCTGATTGCAACGAAATATCCCAGCTTTTTAAATTTTGGTCAAGGATAATCATCCAATCTGTATTTTCAAGTAAACTATTATAGGTTTCCTTTTTTATAGGCGATCTACTAAATATACTCGTATGTGCAAAGCTTGAAGAATGCTCATTAAGCTTCTCCAGTATACTTGAATAATAGGAAAAAATACCACCCTCATTAGATGGTCTAATATCCACCTCGTCCTTGAATGGATTATATTGATAAACCATTGGCACGCACAAAGGATGAATGTGATTATATCTTTCACTCTTAGCTGTGCGGATTTCCTTTTCGTTAGGATCAAAAATTACAATTAAATGCTGCTTCTTTTTACCAAATTCCAACAACAACTTATCATAGTCTATAGTCTCATTTTTAATGTTCAAGGAAAAGTGCATATTCTTTCCATTTTTAATTTTTCCTAAAAGCCCTTCTTGTAAGGATTTGTCCGTTATTTCAACCCAATGACTAGGGGCTTCCTTTGTCCTATATATTGATATATCCACACCAAACGAGCTTAAATCTCTTTCCGCATCTAATTTTTTCAGCATTGCAATTACATTCTCTACAGAAGGTGGATTCACGAATGTTATTCTTAGCATCATGCTTGCATGCGGATATAAGCATATATACCTTACAACACTTTGTTTAACAACTTCAATTCCACTATTACCTTCATTAATCTGCGGTTGAGTTGAATATATAGGTAAATTGCCAAGTTTTCCAGCTATAGGAAGATATACTGCACCTTCTTCTCTAAGCATTTTAGTAACCATAACAATAGACACTGGTTCCGGAATATCCTCTGCTTTTCGTATTATGAAGCTTTTATCATCCTCATTAATTGAAGCAATCTCACTTCCATCTATACCCTTTGACTCAAGGATTTCCTCTGCCAAACGTACATATTTCCATAAATACATCGGATTCATCGGCGTTGGAATAGCATGAAATTTGCTTTCTCCGATTACAAACACATAATCCATAGCCATAATATAATTTACAATATCTTTCGCTACACTTTGTGCAATCATCGTACTTATTTTAGGAAATTCCACATTAATTGCAGCAAGTAACTTCTCATATGCATTAATATAATCCGAAAAGATTTTTATATTACTAATTATCTGTAGCATAGGTATGTCATGCAAGCGTTCAGCAATAGAATAACCTTCCATCTCATCTCTTATCTGTCCATATTCATCGGTTATCATTCGAGTATATTCATCATATATAACATCACGACACAATAAATATTCTTCAAAGGCTTCAACAATAGACAACTCCGGAATATATTGTAAAGATGTCTTTAACCAATCCTTTATCTGCATAACAAACTCTTGGTTGAAATCTTTATGATAATATTTATCATTATAACCGTCTATAGCTGCTCTTACATTATCAACCTCCGCAAAAATACAAGCTCCATAGTTTCTTTTTGATGACATTTTTGTTGCCACAGTTTTTGAAACAGGCTCTCTATTAACCTGCATTTTACTGTCGCCCACCTCTACTTCAAGAGTTTCTGGTTTATCTGGATTCTCTTGATTTTTAACCCTCTCTACAAATTCTGATATTACCTCTTCTATTTCTTCTCTACTGCCATCAAAAATCAACTGCGCCGCTGCTGTTGTTTGAGATATTTTTCCACCACTGCCTTTCTTTTTGCCAGTGGGTTTCTTTTTTGACGCAGACACAGCCTTCAGGCACGCTTCGACCTCTTCGATATCCATATCACACAATATATTGATATCCTTTATATCTCTATACTTTAAAATCAACTTTGTAACTGAACTTTCAGGGTGCTTAATATAATAGTTATTAATACCCTGTCGCTCCTTTTGCTCTAATCCACCAATTCTTTTAACAACCGCTGCATTACGCTTTATGCTTTTTACAAATTCATCAACACCAACATTGCCAATTGCAAATGACTTATCCGCACACAAGCCCAATTTATATAACTTTGTACGAACTACCTGCGGAAGATCCTCTTTACTCGCAGACATAATATCTCCTAAATATGCTAAAACATTTTCAAAGCTCAACACTGATTGTATGCTTTTTCTTTTCAATGCCCTTATCAAATTTATAATCGTAGAATTTTTGTCTTTAATATGACTCATGCTATAATCACAAATAGACTTATAGGTTCCCGTCATATCAATTTCCTCAAACCATCTCAACGAAGAAAGCTTCTCAATATCCTGTCTTTTTATAATAAGAATTCTAAACACACTTTCATCACCAGTATTTCTGGATATTTCTGCCTCTTCAACTGTATAAAAAAAACTTATACCATCCCTTTCCACCAATTCCATAGACCTAATCTCTTTTTCATAAAAACCCAAAAAGAAAATTTCAGCCTTCTTATTTAAATTTATATTAGACACAAGATCTGCATAATTGACAGAAGGAATATTAATCAATGAAACGCCAAAGCTTCCATCATTGCATTTCTTAGATATAGTTTCTGCAATAACTTTAGTTAATAAATCCATCACTGTAACCTCCATCCTATAATAGTAACACCATCTGCATATCTTTTTGCTAAATTCATGGAATTAAGCATATCTGCTATACCCCTAGCATTATTAGCCAACTCTCCTCTTAAGTCTCCTGGCACTAACTGCGCAATATTCGCATTTTCTAACAGCTCATACTCTAATTCAACATCTGTACCAATAATAATATTATATTTTTCCCTTAACCGCTTACCAAATTCCTTGAACTCCATACCATTTTCTAATTCTTGTGGTGACACAACTGATAACGCAATTGTTTCTAACAAAAATCTATCTATAAGCAAGCGTTTTGTTGCAGCATTACCCTTTGGACCAACCAATCCACTTCTACCACCACACACTCTGCAAAAATCAGAGGGAGTATTATTAGAATATGTAAAAGTATATAATGCCATCTGCAATGCCTTTGCCAATGCTTCTAATGGCGAATCTCCACTCTGCACATATGCAGAAAAATACCTTTTTACCAATCCTCTTTCATCTTTTTTCTCATTAGTTTCATCAAATGGAGATTTTTCAATATAACTCATACACTCTTCTTCAGAGTTATGATTTACAATCTCACTACTTAATCTTTCCTTTATGCAGTTAATATAAAAGTTTTCCACTTCCTTCTTGCCGCTTTTATAACACTCCTCACTTGCCGCCTCTATAGCAGACAAGCCAATACCAGAATCCAGCAGTAGTGGAACGCGAACAGTATTATACATAGCATGATTCACATCAATCAAATAAAAAACTGTTGCAAATGTAGCATAATTAATTATTCTTTTAAGGAACAGCAGTGAATTATTTTCCTGCTCCATAAAAATCATATTCTCTGCAATTGCATCATATCCATCACGTATAACGCCTTTTGAGAAATTCATATCAATCTCAACAAAATCCTTTTCAGTTTTTGTTTGTCGTTCTCCCTGAATTACTTTTGCACCTAATATAGGCTTAATTAATCTTGTGATATCATCCTTATCATTTTTTAGTGCCTTCTGTGTTAATTCAATAACTCTTGACACTTGTCCATCTCTAGGCACTGCTAAAATATTATAAATAAAATCACCTATTCTTGCCTCAGAATCTATCCTGTCCTTTATCAACCAATGTGAGCTAATATTTAGAACTGAATTAGCATAGCTTGGATAAACAGTTGCATCTGGATTAAACACCTTTTCAAACAAAAAACGTACTTCCTTTATATTATCACTGTTCTCATCTGTACCATATTCCAAAATATCCACATACTTTTCTTTTAAATCCTCTGAGGTGATTGCTTTACCATCAGTTCGTCTCTCACTTATGACCCATTCATGTATATCCTGCACGTTACACACTTCACCTGTACATGCTCTAAAGAAACCATTTGCAATATGCATTGGCTTCGTCGAGTTTGAGGTTGGCAAAAACTCTAATTTTGTATTTGCAATATCTGTACCAAGTTCCTTTAAAAACTTCTTTGTCGCCATTACAAATCTTCTCCTTCCGTAAAGCTATACTTATTATTACGAATATAAAGGGATTTTTTATAATCCTCTTTTCGATTTGCAATAATAATTTCTCCTTCGTCATATGGTCGTGTTGCTCCATTTTTTCCTGCTATTTCGTCAAGGAACTGACTTATCATCTGCTCATATTTATCAGACAGTAAGCCTACCGGATATCCCTTTCTAACCATAAATAATGTTTTCAACATATCTACATCTAATTTCAACACTGGAGAATCAAAGCTCTGATGACGTAAAATCAAATGTGTTGGTGTATATTCCATATCTGCAAGCCAATCTGAAGGACGTGGGCATTCCAACAACAGTTCACTATTCGGAATATATCTGCTAGAAACTGCTGCTGAGGATTCTCTGCTCAAATCATAGCTATGAGTACTCCAAATGCGTAATTGATTCTTTGCATCATCGGACTTCAAATACATTCTATTTATGGCCTGTACAATGATATCTCTAACCTTACTTTTCCGTGAATCAATCTGCTGGAACACCTTACAGCAATCAACATATTCATCTGGCTGTAATTCTGATATTCTTTTCGAATAGATATTCTCAAAATAGAATTTTCTTTTTATTGAAGCAAATGCAGTTAATGCCTCCTCTGTATCATCATACTCAAGAGGCCATTTACTTGGCGCATTCAAAACCCATCCATTTTCTATCTCACCATTCCATATTTGCTCATCTATATCAGGTTCGCTTAAATAGACAGGATCAAACTGTTTTAAATAATTGTTCAATTCACTGCTTCCACTAAATAATGTATCATAATAATGCGTATATTCTTCATCATCAACACACGCCGAAACCGCATAAGCAATAGTCCCCAATATGTCTCTCATCACAAAATGTTCACCACAAATCGCAATAATTTCGAAAATCTTTAGCAATTGTTCTCTTACAAGTTCATTAGACAAGGCTTGTATATTTTCATCTAATATATGGTTTATACCCTTACTATCCTCCAACAAGCCTACTAATTTATCAATAGCCGCAAGAATTGTTTTCTTCTCTCTATCCAATAAATTTCTATCATTGAGATCAACAACGACAATTCGTCCACATTCAAAGGATGGAACACCATATACGATGCTATTCTTCTTTACAGCACGTATCTGCTCTGATATTTCTGGATATTTTTCTCCCATAGCCTTTTCTAGCTTAATAAACGGATATTCATTTGCTGCTATAATACAAGCACTACCATTTTCGTAGCATTGTTTGATATTTTCTACTATATCAGAATAATCCTCTATACTACTTAAATCCGTTTCAACATAAGCACTCACCTTATTAATCACTGCATCCAACGCTTTAATAATATACGTCTTTCCATCTCCGGGATTACCTGTCAAAAATATGATTTTCTTATCCTCAAGCATCTGACTAATTATATTTTCAGTTGTAGACCTTATATGAATAAGTTCTATTTCTTCAGGTGTTAATGGATCAGAATAACAATTTTTTCCTCTGTAAAGCTTACGAACAAAATCCAACTTATTCATGCTTACACCTCCTACTTAACATGAATTCTTCTACCTTAAAATTATTTAAGCGTGCTTTAATATCGACTGTATTTATCCTACTCTGCAACCAACGATCATACCAAAAATCACTCATTTTCCTTGTGGTCTGTGCAATACTTTCGGGGCTATCCAAATCAAATGCATACTGCAGCTCTGATGTATAACCGTTCAAAAAATCCTTCGAATTCTTGGCTAATTCCATACAATACACAATTCTTGGTGAGTAATGCTGTAAAAAGGAATCAGCCTTTAACCCAAGCGAAGCGACACCTCTGCTTATTAACCTAAATCTAGGGCTAGTTCCTTCCCCAAAGATATGATTAATTTTTTTACCGCCATCTATTATTTCTAAAATCCTTGATAATAAATCAGTTGTATACTTAGAAAAATAAACTGTTCCGAACCCTTCAGTAACTCCAACCTTTTTATATATTAATTCAAAATCCTCTGATATCGGAACTTTTATTCTATTGTATTGACTGCTACCTATGGCATACAAGCTAGTTGTTCCCATATAGGCTAATCTACTATCCCTTATAACCTTTTTTCCTTTCATTCTAGAGGCTATTTCACTTACCTGCTTTTTATATCTATTTGTATAATCACTTATAACCTGCGGACTACACGCCAGTATACTTACTAATTTTCCACCAAGCAATTCGTTGTATGGTGGAATTGCACCGCAAACTATAATATCCATCATATTAGCACCAATTTTGTTTTTTCTATTAGCAATCAAGGCTGCACTAATAGCCTTTCGACCATCATCCTTTTTTAACATTGTAGTGATTTGTTCTCTTGCCGAAGAGGCATAATATTTTTGAAAAATGTTCCTTGTTTCTAACAATTTAGCCAACTCAATTAACCTTTTCTTTTTGAACAATTCACTTTCCGCCTCTGCAACCCAGTCTGTAACATTATCATTTTTAGTATTATTCAAATTTTTAAGCCTTAATTCCTCCGCCTGAGCCCTCATACTTTGAATATATTCTTCATCAGAATGCTTTGTATTTCTATGATACCCCAAATCCTTTACATAAATATCATTCAACGCATCCTTTATATTTGTTTCCAATTGAATTAACAATTTGTTTGCATATTCTTCAGTTCTTCTTATATACTCCTCTTCACTCTCTAAAAATCGTTCAATTTTTGTAGAAACCTCTTTTCCTTCCGTTTGGCTTATTTGCTTATTTGATTTTTGTACATCCTGTTTTCTTGCCATATTGCTCTCTACCGCATCAACAGTCCAGCCTATATCATTATCTCGTACAGTAAGATTCAATACAGAATTCCCTAATGCAAAAATACCTATTACCGGATGATTTTCTTGTGCTTCATCTCTTACAAGATAATAAATATTTCTACCCGGCATGGTCTTATACGGAATAGACCAAGTATATCTAAAATACCTCCATATATCAGACAGTTTATAGCCCGTGTATATATCTCTATCATTTGTAACTTGTTGAATGTATGGACTAACAATAATCTCTCCATTATTAATTTTATTAATTAAAGCTGTTGGATCTCCTATTAATGATTTGATGGATATTTCCCTTCCTTCAAAATTCCTCTTTTTTTCCATTCTCTCTACAAATTGAACAATTGACTTCTCCTCAAACTGAGCGTTTCTTTCAAAACTCAAGCGATATTTTATATAATCTTTATTATTACTATTTTCAGAAGAAAAGAGTAAATATAATTCCCCATCTCTTATATCTATAACCCAACCCTGCTGAATCAAATCTAATAACACCCTTAATGAAGCTACATATTTTAGCTCTTCAACATCACTCTCCGTAGATACTTTTTGTGTCTCAATTTCCTCCTTCAATATCTTAACTCTATAATTTGCATAAGCATTATCCATTCTGAATATAAGCTCTTGAAATTTATCCTTGTACACCTGTGAAAGAGTCGGATTAAACAATTCTTCCACATTCTTATTAGTATTTTCCATAGCTGCCTCCATTTAATTATCAAGTAAACCTTTTACCAATATTTCTGCCTTCTCCGTAAGCACATACCTACCCTTTGTTCTCATGGTTTCAACATAGCCTTCCTCTGTCAGCTCTCGAATTATCTGGTTCACTTTTGGTTTCCCACAAGGCACTTGATTCGCAATCTCTTGCTGATTAAGCGGACACACTTTAATTCCATCTATCTCCATCGAATTCTCACTAATAACCAATAATACCTTCATTTTTTCATTAATAAAATTAAATATTTCGCTCATTGTGTTCCTCTTTTTCATTTTACAAAGATTTTGGTTTCGTTTCATAACCATTTTATCACTTATTTGTGCCTTTTTTCAACCAACTTCGTTCAGTATTTTACATATTCATGACATATAGCAGAGCCCACTATCGCACTCTGCCTCTGCCACTTTCTTTTCTTCCAACCTCCTTATCTCCCTGCATTTCCACAGTCTTATCATAAATAGCCTGATAATCCTCAAACACCTCGTCCATATCAGAAGTATCTATGCCACACGCCTTACATACCGCATTGTAAAGCTGCATATTGTAAGAATTTTCATCCAGCTGAAATTGCAATAGCTCTGCCTTTTCCCTTGGCGTCCAACAGATAAAAGGTAATCCATTTTTTTCAACCGTTTCCAGAACTTCATCCACCTTGGTTCTAACAACCAGTTCACGCATCCCCTTATAGAGTAGCTCCGTTTCTTCCATAAGCTCATCCGTTGTCGGTTTGTGCTCCAGTTCCATGAATTTAAGCTTCACAACACCTTCTACCGCATCATAGCTTCTTAACCTTGTAAAACCACAACTTTGCGCCTTTTCCAAAGGTGTCATACGCTTATAATCCTCATAAGTGATTTGATCTATTGAAAAGGTCTCCTCTATCTCTACACTCCCCGGTGCAATAGCTTCTACATCAGCAACACCATATTCCACAGCTATAATGTCCTCTTCCATAACAACAGTTGAAATCTCATCCACTTCCGAAGAAATATCCTTCTTTTTATCTGCATTAATTTCCATCTGCGTCTCTAATACTACAGCATTATCCACTACCTCCGTTACAGGAGTATAATCATCATAATAATCCACCTGCTTATTATCTGCATACGGATATTCTGACACCTCTATGGAATGTCTTATCTCATCCTCGATGTCCGTATAATCAAATCGTGAAAAGGACTTATATTCACTCTTACAAGCCTCCACCAGCTTAAGGCTTTTATTCAGCTCCTTCTTCTCTGCCTTTAAAACATCCAACTCCGCCTGCACATCCATATGCCACAGCTGATATTCACGGATATCCTCCACCGTCTTGCATGCACGCTTACGCACACCACTTTCCTGATACAAAGCCTTCTGTCGCTTGGATATTTCCTCCACCTCATTTTCCCGCATTACCTGATAGCCAATAAGCCCTTCCACGGACTTAATATCATTCTTTACAAGGAATAGATACTGCTCCTGCAAGCGGTTCATACGCTCCAGCTCCTTGGCAAGATATGCTGCATGCTTATCGAAGCGTCGCTGCTCCACCATTCTCGCCTGGTAGATTCTGCGATAGAATTTCATCTGAAATGCTGTTGTTCCCTTACAATAGATTACCCCGGTAGTCTTCACTACAAATCGAGGACTACCGTATGGTATATCCAGATAAAGATGAAACTTATCTTCTGTAAATCGTTCATCCAACTTATCCAGCTGATGATACCATCTGCCACAGGGAACCTTTATGGAAAGATATTTTCCATATTCAAACTGATACCCTATCCTCTTCATCAAGAATACAAAATGGTCAAAGCTGGTCGCCTGACTCTGACAGAACTCCGCATCTGCCAAGATCATTTCCCGAAAGGTCTGCTCAAGCTCCCACTCCTTACGAGACAGATTCTTGGGCTCCTTAGCATACTCCGCCGGCATAATATTCAGACCATACTCCGCACAAAGCTTATTGGTAAGAGGCTGCATCCTCCGTTTCCACTCTCCCTTA
This sequence comes from Lachnospiraceae bacterium, assembly GCA_045531685.1. Classification (GTDB taxonomy): domain Bacteria; phylum Bacillota; class Clostridia; order Lachnospirales; family Lachnospiraceae; genus RGIG8767. The sequence goes on from JAZSEL010000053.1 coordinate 11,762, forward strand.
CGATAATCATACTTTGCTCCGGTTTCAAAGCTCACACTATTAAATACAATATGCCCATGCATATGTTCCTTATCATTGTGAATCGCATACACCGTCTCATATTTATCCCCCAGATATTCCTGGGCAAATCGCCCTACTATATCAAATGCCTGCTCTTCTGTTGCCTCGCCGGGTACAAAGGAAATCATAATATGAAAGCCCTGTCTTTTATCCGTCTTGCCATAGGTCACCTTTGTATCCATCATCTGCTCAAAGGCCGTTTCCGGCAGGCAGTTAATGCTGCCCACCAGAACACGCTCCTCCGTTTTTTCAGGATTCTGAATATACTCCAAAGCATTCTTAAGATGCCCCGCAGGATTTCCGGTCTGTGCCTCATTTAAGTACAATATCTTAGTGATTGCCATACACTCAGCACCTCCTGCGTCAGTCTCTTAATATCCTCCAAATCACGCTTAAGCCCATCAATATCACTGGTATAAGCAAAGCCCTGGGTATTTACCACCTTAGCAATCTGATTTACATTGGTAGCAATTCCTGTTATCTGTCTGATAAAAGTGCTTCTGTCCGCTGCAAATGTGGTATCCACGCCCTTGCTGTTCTTCACAAGCTCACGCAGATATTCACTTCGATTCTTCCCCGCCTTCCTCGCATCAGACTCCAGCTTTAATAATTCTGTCTCAGAAAGCTTAAAGGAAACCTTGTAAACCTTCTTATCAGACTTGTATCTTCTGTTTCCATCTGCCATACACATAACCTCCAACTCTATAGTTTCTTATTGCTAAAATCACACTTCCCAATCCCACGATCGTGCCCTCCTTCCTTGTTCACTTATTTTGCAAGATACGGGAAAGGTCGGACCTTTCCCCGAAAAAAATATTCGCCGACTCGGCGAACATCCTTTTTTTCGTCTTGGCAGGAGCACCTGCACCCTATATTTGACAGCTCACGCTGTCCATAGCTGTCGTCAAATATGCGCCACTTGGCGTCAATTTGCCTCCAGATATATTTATACTTATATAGAATTGGCGTCACTCTGACACCAATTCAGATACTCCTGCCACCATTCTGACGTCAGTAAAAATTGCATCTTAATCATCATTCAAGCCCTTCAAAAAGCTGATTGCAGAGCCTGAAAGTGTCTTTTCCTCATGAACCACTGCAATCGGCTCCTTTTCCGGTTCTTCAACTGATGCTGGTTCATTCTCCGTAGAAACCACTGCTTTAACCAAAGCATTATCAGCTACAGCTCCTGTGCCTACAACACTGGCATTTATAGATTTCATACTATCCGCAATTCTTTCCTCAAAATCACCCAGCATCTGCTGTAGCTCCGGCTTTAACACATCCGCAAGCAGCTTTGTCAGCACCTGTACATCGGCACCCGAAGCTTTCACCTGCCCCGGTTCAGCTTTATCCTCATAGACCTCACTATAAACCAATTCAATCCCATGCTTTATTAGTTCAGTCTGATTCAGAAAATGCTTTTCGGCAAGCAAGCGGTCCAGCTTTTCAATCACCACTGCATCCGTCTGGCGGTCCACATAGAGACGGCAGTTCAGCCGCCTCTCTCTACCTAAGCCCATCATATGCACCACCTTACCTTACGCAAGCTGTCTTGCCAGATACTTGTAGCCCTTAGCGTTGGCTCTGACATCTACAACATAATCAATGTTATTGCCACGGCGTCCGTAGGCAGCCATTACCTTGGCACCGCCACCCACATAAATAATGTTGGCAAATTCCGTATCGTGACCATTCTCCTTCAGAATTCCTTCCACCTTTTTGGCAAAGGCTTCCAGTTCACTCTCCATCAGCCTCGTGTACTTTTCAGCACAGCTGCAATTCCCATTACTAATAAAATCGGTAATAACATCCTCCGAAATTTCCTTACAGAACAGCTCACTGCTCTTGCTCCTGATACCCTGAATTACTGAAATCATAGACTCAGTGAAGGTCTCACATTTACTTTCCACCGGAACACCATCCTTCACATGCATAATGTCAATGGTCCAAGAGCCCACATCCACAATCAGATACTCGCCCTTCATATCTCCCAGTTTGTCAGCCACCGCCGCATAGCACTGTGGAAACACCACTACATTTTCAATTGTGAAATTATACTGCGTATCCTCATAGTTAAACTTTACAGTCTGCTCTCGCTTCAAATACCTTACAAATGCCTTTCGCGTGGTAGCAAAATGCTTCAGCGGAAGTCCTACTCCAAGCACCACTTTGGCGCCATTTGGTATAGCTCCGCTCTGACACTCCTTGGCAAGTGCCACCAGCGTCAACAGATAATAGTCATCATCTGCAAACTTGCTGTCCTTTACGCTGTTACGCTTCTCTCCAATCTTATAAAATACACCCTCGTGTATCAGCGTGTTGCCTGAAAAGGTCGGCTTAGTAGCCAACCTTTCCACACCATTTTCAAACACATGGTTTGCTGATTTCATCAGGTGATTGCCGTGGTCAATCCCCACATAATAAATCCTCTTATCCTCCATAAACAAATCCTCCTCTTATTCTGCATTTTGTTCCCTATATTCCCTAATAAACTCAAGTCGCTGTTCTTTGATAGAATCAATCAGCTCATATAAATCATTATTGATCATCTCCTCAGCAGTAGCTTCAATGTCCTGTATCCTATGAAGCTTTTCCATAGTATCCAAGTCAGCATTGTCTGCATTTCTTGAAACCTTAAGCCTTTCCACCAGTTCGTCATGAAGCTGCCATGCATAATCCTCATACTCCTTAGCCTTCTGATAAAGGTCGCCACACATAAAGTACAGATTATACAGATAACGGTCATGCTCCATCATCATTCCAAGCCAGCGATGCCCCCATTTCCCCAGCTGCAGAAACTCATTTTCATCAACCTCTGCAAGCATGGGATAATAAAGACCATCCACCTCCTTGTACTCAACTCCTAATTGTTCTGCAAGAGTTGGCGTTGCAGTCGCCTCAATATTTGCTCTCATAGTTTCTTCCTTTCCGCGCCCAGCGCTATAAAACCTAGTCCTCTGCTCTTTCCAGAATCTCCAGCACATGCTGAAGTGATGTCAAAAGCTCCTCCTTGGGCACCGCTCCCTCCGCCGTATGCTGTAGCTCCTTCAAAATAGCCTCCAGATACTTCCTCATAGCCCTTGCCACATTTATTCCACACACCACACGAATCTCATGCATCAAGAGACAATCCACGATATAATCCCTTTTGCTAAGTCCACTTAAAGCGACCTTCACATTCAGCTCCTCTGCCTCCTCCGGAGACAATCTGAAACCTACATTAATACATCTGTAACGATTATACTTATCCACTCTTTTTTCACTCATAGCACATGCTCCTTTCCATATCAGCCCACCAGATAATCGTCGATATTTACAATCTTACAATTATCAGTAGCGTCTTCATCATCAATATCATCTGCACCATTCAGCCTGTCATTTTCCACATCCAGCTTGTCCGCCATTTCAATCTGTGTAGAAGGGAACAGATGTGCATATCGATAAGTAATATCAATACTTTCATGTCCCACTCTGTCAGCAATGGCAAGTGCCGAGAAACCAAGCTCGATGAGGTGCGATACGTGCGAATGTCTCAGATCATGAATTCGAATCCTCTTCACACCTGCCAGCTTGCTTCCACGCTCCATCTCATGGTGCAAATAGCTCTTCGTTACCTGAAAGATTCTGTCTGTTTCCTTATATCCATACAGCATCTCAAAATACACCTTCATTTCTTCTGCCAGAAACTTCGGTAGTTTGATTGTACGATTACTCTTTTTCGTTTTCGGTGTGGTAATCACATCCTTACCCTCCAAGCGCTGATATGATTTGCAGATACGAACTGTGTTCTTATTAAAATCAAAATCTGCCATAGTAAGAGCAAGACATTCACCAAGTCGCATCCCCGTCCAGTACAACAGCTCAAATGCATAGTAGGACATCGGCTTATCAATAATGGCTTCTGAAAATCGCTTATATTCCTCCGTGGTCCAAAACAGCATTTCCTTAGCTTCCTCTCTGCCCATGCACCCCGCCTGTCTCGCCGGATTATTACGCAAATTGTAAAACTTGCAGGCATGGTTGAAGATACAGCTAAGCTGATTGTGCATGGTCTTACGATAGGTCATGGAGTAACCAACTCCATTTTCATCCTTGTAGGCAATCAATTCATTCTGCCACTTAATTACATCCGCAGCCGTAATTTCGTTCATCTTAAGCTTCTTAAAATATGGCAAAATCTTGGTTCTTACAATATGCTCCTTGGTAAGCCACGTGTTACGCTTTAAGCGCAGCTCCATGTCCTCTGAATATATTTTGAAGAAATCCTCAAAGGTCATATCCAGATTACTTTCCTGCCTTACCTTGTAGCTTCGTTCAAATTCAAGAGCCTCACGCTTGGTAGCAAAGCCTCTCTTTTTCACCTGTTTGTTTGCACCAGTCCAATCCTTAACATAGAATTTTACAAACCAGGTTCCCGTTTTCTCGTCCTTATATGCCGGCATAATATCACTCCTTCCATATTTGGGAGCAGACCTCCGGCATCCGCTCCCATTCCTGTATCAAATGCAGCTATTACACTGCGTCCTCTCCGTAGAATCTCTCCATAAAGTACCTACGAAGCACCTTTCCATGGATGGTAAGACGTCCCTTCTTCTCAAGCTCTGCATTGAGCTGGCGCATCAGCTGATACGCCTTAGAACGTGATACCCCAAGGATTTCACATACCTCGTCCACCTGTATAAACATGTTCTCCATCCGCGTCACCTCCTCCCTTTCAAAAAAATACTCGAAACAGAAAACTGCTAATGCTTAAGGCGATAAGTCGGTTTGGCTTTCTCACATATCCTATACCGCCGGTGTTACAACCGGTCTTTAGCAAATGCCTGTGGGCTACTCCTGCGCGAGTTCCTTTCCCACCCTTGACGGAAGTGTCCTCCCTCGCTCCTCCTAATTATTTAGGGCTCTTGGCAAGGTCTGTTGATATAGGATACAGCTCATTCTATTATCAAAGTGCGTTCATTTTGCTTTTCTATACTTTTCTGTATAGATTTATTCTCGCTTGTTATACTATACTATTTTGTATAGAATGTCAACAACTTTTTCTAAACTTTTTTATTTAGTATCTTCACAAGCAGATTTTTGTGTGCTATACTTCTTTTAAACAAAAATGATTAGAAAGTTTTTCTGTAGATTGGAGGAACCACAATGACTGTTGGTGAACGAATTAAGAAAATAAGAGTATTCCGCAAGATGACCATGGACGAGTTTGGTGCTGCTCTTGGCTTTGAGGGCAAGAGCATGTCTGTAAGAATCGCACAGTATGAAACCGGCGCCCGCGTGCCTAAGGCAGATATGCTGGCTAAGATTGCAGAGGTCCTTAAGTGCAACTACAAAGCACTTGATGATTACAGCCTTGGTGCAGCAGAGGACATTATCGAGACACTTTTCTGGTTAGAGGAAAGTGCTACTCCTGCTACCGGAAAGCATTTCCCAGAATATCAAGCTCCCGGCAATCTTATCCGCCTTGCAACCATGACACCGGTAACCAAGGATGCAGACGTGAAGTTTACCTATAATGATAATGAGTACATGGCATCCGGTACGCCCGTTGCTGTCACCTTTGAATATGGACTTGTAAATGATTTTCTTTTGGAATGGAACGAAATGAAAAACAAATTAAAGACTGGGGAAATCACCCCAAATGAATACTTTGAATGGAAGATTACTTGGCCGCATGCGAAAGGAGGACATTAGCATGATTGAACAATTACTAGGCACATCCTTTTTTTGTGCGCTAATAACCTTTTTTTCTTATATACTCTTCTATAAACTTGCTTGCAAAGTTAAAATCAACTCTATTGAATCAAATGTTCAATATATTGGAGATTATGCCGCCAGCATCATAGTATTTATGGCCATTTCCTCACTGACATTACTTCTAATTGTAGCCATTTATCTGTCATGGGATTTACCATCATTTCTTTCGGATAGTGGTATCATTTTTGCCTTCATTCAATTTGCAGCTGGTTTATTCATACGTTTTTTATACTGGCTATTTTTTAGTTCAATAAACAAATTAACCAGATCCAAAACTTATCACAAATTAACGCCTACCGAAATATCCTGGACATGGCTGATGATTTGTACTGTTTATGGTATTGTATTTCTTATACAACACGAGTATACAATTGGTCTTACATATTTTGTTATTGTTATCAGCTACTTTTTTTGGCTTGATTCCTCCACTCATTCTATTAAAGAAAAGTTAATGAGTATAAAAGAATTATCTAGCTCATACTGGTATGTAGTAATATTTATAGGGATATCCGCATTTGTTACTTTAAGATATAAAACCAACCTTGAAATCATTTTTGCTATTATAGGAATGATGATTGGTATAATTCTTTGCATAATCCCTATGTATTACAGTTTCAAAAAACGTCAACCCTCAACCAGTTCTGATGAGCAAGATACTAACACTCCATAGTACCATTTTAGTACCAAAAGGCATAAAGAAAGCCCGCAAAGCTTGATTTTTCAATACTTTGCGAGCTTTTTAAAATTATTCAAACTCAATCGTTGCAACAGGTTTCTTTGTAATCTCATACACAACTCTGTTGATACTTGGTACTTCTGCTGTGATTCTGTCTGCAATCTTCTCTAAGATATCATAGTCGATTCTTTCGATAGTTGCTGTCATAGCATCGATTGTGTTAACGGCACGGATAACGCACATATATCCCATGCTTCTTTCGTGGTCTCTTACACCAACGGCTTTGAAATCAGGTACTACTGTGAAGTACTGCCATACCGTCTTATCAAGACCTGCTTTTGCAAATTCATCGCGTAAGATAGCGTCTGATTCACGGAGTGCTTCCAAACGTTCTCTTGTGATAGCACCTAAGCAACGTACACCAAGTCCAGGACCCGGGAATGGCTGACGATATACCATTTCAGCAGGTAAGCCGAGTTCAATGCCACAGGCACGGACTTCGTCCTTGAATAACTGGGCTAACGGCTCAACAAGTTCAAACTGTAAATCTTCCGGCAAACCACCTACGTTGTGGTGTGATTTTACACATTTTGCTGTCTTTGTTCCGGATTCGATGATATCAGGATAAATAGTTCCCTGTCCTAAGAAATCAATACCTTCCAGCTTACGTGCTTCTTCTTCGAATACACGGATAAATTCGCCACCGATAATCTTTCTCTTTTCTTCAGGGTCTGCTACATTTTCTAACTTGCCAAGGAATCTGTCTGTTGCATCTACATATACCAAGTTTGCATCTAACTGATTCTTGAATACTTCAACAACATTTTCAGATTCGTTCTTTCTCATCAGACCATGGTTAACATGAACACATGTGAGCTGCTTGCCGATTGCTTTTAATAAAAGGGCAGCAACAACGGATGAGTCTACCCCGCCGGATAAAGCGAGTAATACTTTTTTATCTCCAACCTGACGACGAACAATTTCAATCTGGTCAGCTACGAAGTTCTTCATGTTCCAATTGGCTTCTGCCTTACATTCATCAAACAAAAAGCTCTTTAAAGTAGCTTCGTCAGGAAGCTGTACAAACTGCTTATCGCATTTTGCTGTTGGATGGTCAATAGCCATCATAGGGTAACCCAGTGTGTACAATTCAGGTGATACATCTACAGGAGTACCATCAACCACACGGTTTTCTCCGCCGTTTAAAATAATACCTTTTACATTATCCAATGCGCCAAGTTCCTGTGGTGTAATATCATGCGGATGAATCTCACTGTATACACCTAAGTCACGGATTTGTCTGGCAATTACGGTATTCTCTGTGCTTCCCAAATCCAGAATAACAATCATATCCTGTTTCATCGTCATTTCTCCTTTATATTTTAAGTGTGCCCATTGGGGCGTTGATGCAATCTATTGAATATATTGCACAAAAAAGATGTTACTATTATAGTACAATTTTTTTTTAGAGAAAAGATACAAATAGAAAAAAATTTTGGCTTTTTTCGCTTAATTTTCCAACCATTTTAACAAAGAAATGATGCATTTTAGGCTATCTGACTTAGCAAAGAGAATTTCTTCCGTTTCCGGGGTCGGTTCATCCTGATCCGGAATCATAACCGGATAACATCCCGCCCTGCTGCCTGAGAGCAGTCCGGATTGTGAATCTTCCAGAGCCAGGCACTCATTTGGTTGGAGCCCCAGTTTTTTTGCCGCCAGCAAATAAATATCCGGATACGGCTTTCCCTTTTCTACCATGTAGCCACTGATTAATTCATCAAATGCATCTTCCAATCCCACTGAGGCCAAATACTTTACCGTTCTTTCTACAGGGGAAGAAGTGGCTACTGCTGTCTTGATTCCCTTTTCTTTTATATACTCTAACAATTGGCGGATTCCCGGCTTTGTCTCCACACCCATATTATCAATATAGGCATTCATAAGTTCTATCCGTTTATTGCGGACAGCTTCATAATCAATAGGTCTGTCAAAATAGGACTGCAGTTTAGCTGCTCCAATTTCCCTGTTCAGGCTTCGCATCCCGATTGCCTGCTCCCTTGTCATAGGATAACCTAAGGCATTTGCTGCCTCCTGCCAAAAACGGGTATATAATTTTTCTGTATCCAGAATCAGCCCGTCCATGTCAAACAGAATCCCCTTTATGCGGATATTCTGCTCCCATTTTTCAGGATGATATAATAAAACACCTTCTGCAACCTGTTTTGTAATCACGTAAACCCTCTCCATTTCCATTGTATATGTGTAAACTTATTCTTTTATTGGTACTATCTGACAACTGCCTCTAATATTTTATAAAAAAACATGCTATAATACAATGAATTTATTGATTTACCGGGGCATCCGGATGGCCACACTTTCACGGTAACATCCGGGGTGTAAAAAAATATTACATTGGACAATAGGAAAAACTATGACTGAGCTTGAACAATACTATAACAAATTTAATGAAGAAAAACGGTTAAATTCCCGCCATGGGCAAGTGGAATTCCGTACCTCAATGAAATATATTCATGAGGCAATAGACACTATTAAAGAGAATACCTTTGCATCGGAAACCACCAAATCAGATACTCTTTCCGGTTCTGACTTACCTCTTACTCCTCCCAACATCAAGATTTTGGACATCGGTGCGGGAACGGGGCGCTACAGTGTTGCCCTGGCAGACGAGGGTTATGATGTTACTGCGGTAGAATTGGTAAAATATAATCTGGGAATTTTAAAACAGAAAAACAGTAATGTAAAAGCCATGCAGGGAAATGCCCTGAATTTAAAAAAGTTAGCTTCCAATACGTTTGATGTGACACTCCTCTTTGGTCCCATGTATCATTTATTCGGATTTGAGGATAAGAAAAAAGCCTTGTCAGAAGCAAAGCGGGTTACCAAACCGGGAGGGATTATTCTGGTTGCCTATTGCATGAATGAATACAGTGTGATTACCTATGCATTTAAGGAGCGTCATGTAATGGAATGTATGGAACAGGGACGCTTTTCCGACTCGTTCCAGACCTTATCCTTACCGGAGCATCTCTATGACTATATGAGAATAGAGGATATTGATTCCCTGAATGAAGCAACGGGATTAGAACGAATTAAAATCATTTCTCCGGATGGCGCTGCCAACTATATCCGTCCATTTCTAAACCAGTTATCGGATGAGGAGTTTGAGATATTCATCCAATACCATATGAGTACCTGCGAACGGATGGACTTAATTGGTGCCGGCGCACATACCCTTGATATTTTGCAAAAAACCGAATAAAAAACGGATTAAAAACGGCAAACCGCTAAAACAATAACGGTTTGCCGTCTTTTATTTCATAAATCAGTACTCCTAAATCTTAAATCTTGCCATCATCTGAACCATAGTCTCAACCTGAGCCTTCTGTTCTTCACTGACAGCTGCTGTTTCTTCACTTGTTGCAGAGTTGTTATCCACCACAGAGGATACGGAAGATACGGTTTCATTGATAACCTGCATATTAGCCGCCTCTTCTTTCAGCATAGCCGCAATCTGTCCCATCTTTTCTGTTGCATCCTGGGCTCCACCCATAACTTCTACCATATTGGCAGCAGTCGCATCTGCAATATCAATTCCCTTATTAACTGCATCAATGGTCATCTGAATTAACTCTGTGGTCTGACCGGCAGCCTTTGCTGATTCTTCTGCCAGATTCTTAACCTGATCTGCAACAACGGCGAATCCTCGTCCGGCTTCTCCTGCTCTTGCTGCTTCAATTGCTGCATTCAATGACAAGAGGTTAGTCTGTGATGCAATATCTTCAATGGCATTGATAATGGTGCCGATTTCTTCTGAACACTTGCTGATTTCTCCAATGGCTGTCTTTAATTCCTGCATCTTTTCATTACCGGCCACAAGTACCTGTCCTGCATTGGATGCAATCACAACGGACTCTTCTGCTGCTGCCGCATTGCTTTCCATACTGCGTGACATCCGGCTGATGGCTTCTGCCACCTCTGATACCTGTGTTGCCTGGGTCGTACTTCCCTCTGCAAGATCCTGTGCTGCACATGCTAATTGCTCAGAACCGGCATCGATCTGTTCGGATACGTCCCTAAGAGTATGTAGTGTCTCACGCATAGCTTCTCCAATATCAATTATGGACTCTTTAATGCGGACAAATTCACCAACATATTCCTGTGTAATCTCTGTCTGATAGTCTCCATTGCTCATCTCCCCGAGAATACGGGAAATTTCAGCAATCATATTACTAATATTATTCTTCATAAAGGAAATGGCCGCCACCATCTGTCCTACTTCACTCTCATCTTCCGTAAGATCTAACGGCTCACTAAAATCACCTTTAGCCAGATATCCCATCTGTTCTGCAACCTTTTCAATCGGAACCAGTAATTCTTTCTGGGAGAATTTAATAGTTTTAACCAATGAATAGATGATGTACGCACATGATGCTACAAACACTGCCTGCACTACAATCTGGATAATCTGCAGCATAACCTTCTGGGATGCTTTCCGTGCTTGAATCTGGGAAATAACGGTATCTGTATTATCGTTAATCTTTACTACCGTTTCTTCATATGCATCCCCAAAAACACTCTCCTGGGCAGCAATCAAATCTCCTGCTGCCACCGAGGCCATGGCTGCCTCTTCTAACGGAACCAGACCTTCTGACATGCCGGCGATTTCATTAAGAGCTGCCCATTCGTCCTCTGTAATATCATACTCCTGTAATGTTGCTATGGCTTTTTCTCTATTTTGTTCCACATTTAATTCATTCATATACTGATCATAATATAAAGCATTACCGGTCACTGCATAGGACTGGACTGCCGAGGTCAATGCTTTTGAGCCATCCCGGTACTGATTGAGTGCCATAGTCACCTGCAATTGTGCATCCTGCGCCTCTGACATGGAAAAGGTAATTCCAATCGAACCGGCCAATAAAACAACCCCGATAATCACCGCCCGAAAGGCCTGCTTAACCAGTCTGTTCAACTCCGCCGCCTGCCCTACCTTTGGCATAACCTTTTTTTCCATCGTACTTATCTTCGCCATTGTCTTTCCTCCTAAGAACCCATACTGCCGCACAAATTAACAGTCTTTTTAGTTATAATCCACTTTTTGTGCGTACATTTATTTTACTATATCCATAATGAATGTACAATTATAACCTTGCAAAATCTGTAACTTTTTTCCTATTTTTCTCCTCTATTTGGTCTTCATCGGAACAATTATCAATTCCTTTCCTGACAAATCCTTCCGTCTCATGTCCACCTCCTCAATCTTCCAATTATTATATGTCTTATAATAATAAATTCCTTTACTGGCGTTACAACAAGCGGAATAGATTGTAATCTCATATTTTTCCTCTTTCTTTCCGCTCTCACTTGGCTCCTTACGCCGCACACAGCCCCTTTGTTGCTCCACGCTTCCCAAAATATGAAAAAATTGACTGACGCTTTCCTCCTCTGATTCCCCACATACGGAATTCATTCTGGTAAATGCCGCTCTCACAAAACGGGAAGTACTCGACAAATCCCCCGGCAATCCCATTCCGCCCATCCCCCTGCTGTAAACCGGCATTTTGATAGCATCACAGAAAAAATCATCCGGTTCATAGGAAGACAATGCCGTATAATTACTCAAATTCGTAAGATGATAGGAAAAAGGAGGGTTATTGGTCAGCACATGTACCGGATTTTCGTATACCATAAGCCCTTCTTTTACTGCTTCTACTACAATCGTTCTTTTTCCATCCGCTATCATCCAATGTAACGGGGATGGCGGAAGGGCTTTGGAGAATTCCTGATCCGTAATGCATACTCCCTGCAACAGTCTGACGGCACTTTCCACATCGTGACACCTACGCAATACCCATGGAATAAACTCATAGGAAGCCACATAAATTCTATTCTCTCCGTCCGGATTCTTATCCTCCCCTGCTCCTTCTTTTCTGGAACAATACACGGGAATTCCTTCCTTTTCCATGGAAACATAAATTGCATTTCCGGGAAACAATAAACCTGCCATCCCAAGCCCTTTTTCATTAACGGCATCATAATAAAGAGGATACTTATCCACAACATAGGCAACCCCAATCATGGCAAATTTTTTATCTTCATATTGTTCCTTTTCCTGCGCATATCCCGTTCCGGATACATATTTATTTACCATCTCATTGCGGAAGGAAAAATGATAATTTTGAGGCGTAATTACCACAGATTCCTCGTAGGAAAACTCATAATCCAGATTTCTCCCAAAATAATGATCTTTTGTAACAAAAGAAACAGCAGTACACATAGGACACCTTCTTTCTATTTTCTACTCTTGAACGTTCCCCGTCTGCTGCTGTTTTATTCTTCTATATACACTTTACATTTATCATTCCCACTCATTTATAAATCTGCGGAACAATCATAAAAAACAAATATAACACTCCGTAAATTACTACCTGATGAAGCATGTATATGGGCAACGAATGCCTTCCCAACAGCCTACACACGCTTCCCATGGACGGAAGGGAGCCTAATCTCTTCATCCACTCCTTTTGTACAAATATTTTATGCAAAAAATATCCTGTTAAAAACAGAAAAAACCATGGAAACAATGAAAAATAATCGGTGGAATAAAAAGTTTCCGTCGTAAATCCCAGAAAATCCCCCACATCTCCCAGACGATATAATCCCCCGGGAAGTCTTGCTATTCTGATATCCGCAAACCCAAGATACCCCGTATTAACAGCTCTTGTCAGTAAGAACAACAAAAAGCTGACACTCAGCCACAGTAGGGAAAAGCTCCTTCTTTCTCCCTGTAAAAATTCCTGTTTTTCCTTACTCTCCCCCATACTCCCAAGCGTCTCTGCCATTGATACAAGTAACATACTGCTGCCCAGTAGGGTTAATATTCCGAAACGGATGCGGTTTTCCGGCATAAAAATCTCTGTTGCCAGAGAAATGACAACCCCTCCGAGCCACACCGTAATACCCCGTTTCCATTTCCTCTTTCCCAATGAAAAACAAAATCCGGACAATAGAATAAAGCTCCAGCAAATACTCTGCTGCCAAACATACGCAAAATCAGAGCGGTACCAATCCCAATCCATACCAAATATGTACACCAAATCCCAAACCGCATGATAAATTACCATACTGCACAAAGTTATTCCTCTGATTCCATCCAAAACCGGATATCTCTGTCCCATATATCTCTCCACATCCTATTTTTATCTATCTTACCACTTTTTTCTTATTGTAAAAACCTCCGACATATAATCGGAGGTTTCCCATATTATTTCCTATTTATTCCTGCTTTAACTTTGTAGCATCCTCTGTCAACATCTCCATATCCTGTTCTGTTGCATCAATAGCATCTTTTAACAGCTCTGTTTCTCCCATGGCTTCTTCAATATTTTTAGTCATGGTGGCTGCTATCTGCAATGTGTTATGAAGCAGACTCTCAGACTGCTCTCTTTCCCTATCTGCCTGATCAATATTTGCCTGATTAATCTTAGAAATCTTACTAATTGCCATAAGTGCAAACGCAAAGGTAAGAATAATACATGCCAAAACAATCTCTGTATTGGTAATCGCTTCATCCGTAAGCTTACCATTTACAGCAAGTATTACAATACGGATCAGGTTCACAAGGAAAGCATAGATACCCATTATTACCAACAATTTAAAGTCTACAAATACTACCAGAATTACAAATGCTACAATCACATAACAAAATACCAAATGGGAAGCACTGGTAAGCATGATATAACCATATAATAACGAAAAACCAATTCCCAAAATGTAACGGATTGCTTTTGATTCCCTATTTTTTGCATAAGATATTATGCTAAGAACCGACGGGATAATACAGAATGCTGCTACAACTGCATACGAACCTATCGCCCCAATTATAACAACATTATACTTTGAAAATCAAAGTAACGCAAGAGTAGATAAACCCTGCATTCGGTGCTATAATATATTCGTGGAATTTTATCTAAAAATGTACATACGAGGCGATTTATGAGACAGAATGAAAAACGATTTATCAACCTATTCCATATTATCTTCATGGTGGCTTTAGTTGCTGTGTTTTTATGGTTCTTTGTTGCGCAAAAAATATATCCGAGCGAACAGAACCCGCAAGATTATTTTGTTTCCGAGTTAAACTACGATTGGTTCTACCTTAACGAAAATCAAGAACGGATTCCTATGACAGTACCCGGTAAATGTGATTGCGAAAAAGGGGAAGTCATTGTGTTTGAGCGTACACTTCCGTCCGATATTGCATCCAATCACTGGTTATGCTTCCGGACCTCCAGACAGGACATGCGGGTATTTATTAACGGAGAACTGCGTGACAGCTTCTCAACTGAAGACACCCGTCCGTTCGGTCTTGCATCTGCCAGCACGTATCTCTTCGTTGAACTAAAGGATACAGACTCTTCTGCTCTTCTTACCGTAGAAACCGTAAGCGATTCCGCATACAGCGGCGTAATGCGTTCCGTTTTATACGGAGACAAGATGGGAATTCTTCTTTCTATCTTCTCCGAAAACATCGTTCCTCTGTTCCTTGCCGGGCTGATTTGTCTGTTAAGTATTGCAAGTATCATCCTCAGCTATGTACTTAAATATATTTATAAACGTGAAATTTCTTTATTGTACCTTGGTTGGTGTATGTTCGCCGTATCCATCTGGATTATCTCCCAATCAAAATTGCGGCAGATTTTTGCTCCGAACGTATCTTCAACCAGTGCTTTTTCCCAATTTATTTTATACCTGATACCCATACCATTTGCTTTCTACGTAAATTGTCTTCAGGAGTATCGCTATAAAAAACATTATTTACTTATTGAAATCATATCTCTGGTAAATTTTGTCGTTTGTACCGTGCTGACTGCTTTCAGTATCAAAGATCAGGCAGACCTTACCGGTACCATTTATGCCATATTGGCATTGCTTGTTCTATTTAGCATCTATACCATTGTAGCCGATTACAAAAGGGGGCTGCTCAAGAAATATGCCATTGTTTTTTATGGAATTGCCGGCATTTTATTCTTTGGTCTTTTGCAGGCTCTCCAGTCCCTGAACAAATCTTCTTTGGAAAACGGTCATTTATTATGTATCGGTCTTACCTTCCTGCTCATTATGGCAGGGGTTCAGGCAGTTTATGATGTCATGAATTCCGAAAAAGAAAGGCAGCAGGCACTGTATGCCAGCGAGGCAAAAGCCAAATTTCTTGCCAGTATGTCCCATGAAATCCGTACTCCGATTAATGCAGTTCTTGGCATTGACGAAATGATTGCCAAGGAAACCAATGAGGCGCATATCCGGGAATATGCGGAGGATATTCAAACTGCAGGCCGCAATCTCCTTGCCATTATCAACGATATTCTGGACTATTCCAAAATCGAATCCGGCAAGATGAGCATTGTAAATATGGAATATGACCTTGCTTCCGTTATCAATGACAGTACCAATATGATACGTATCCGTGCAGAAAAGAAGGGGCTGATACTAAAGGTGGAATGTGACCAGAAAATTCCGAGCCGCTTGTACGGTGATGAAATCCGTATCCGTCAGGTGCTGATTAATTTATTATCCAATGCCGTAAAGTATACCAATACAGGAACTATCACTCTTACGGTAAAGAGTGAAGCCAGCAATGATTCGGATATTAACCTTATCTGTCGTGTTGCAGATACCGGAATCGGCATTAAGGAAGAATCCCTTCCAGTTCTGTTCGACTCCTTCAGCCGTGTGGACGAAACAAATACACACCAGATTGAAGGCTCCGGCCTTGGACTTGCTATTGTAAAGGAATTGTTGGACCTGATGCACGGAACTATTTCTGTTGAAAGTACCTATGGCAGCGGTTCCGAATTTACGGTATCCATTCCGCAAAGGGTGATTTCCTACTCTCCAATCGGCAATCTGGCAACTGCACACAGCCGTCATACCCAGGTATCCGGAGAGGATAACTTTATGGCACCGGGCGCACGTGCCTTAATTGTTGATGACGTTCCTATGAACCTAAAAGTATTCTGTGGCTTGTTAAAGGATACCCTGATAGATATTGACACAGCAGACAGTGGCAGGGAAGCTCTTTCCCTCATTGCATCCAATGCCTATGATTTGATTTTCTTAGACCATATGATGCCGGATTTAAACGGGGTTGACACCTTAACTGCTATCCGTAATATGAATACCAAGAAAAAGGGACATACTCCTATTATTATGCTGACAGCCAATGCGGTTCTCGGAGCCAAGGAAGATTATCTTAAAATGGGCTTTGATGACTATTTGTCCAAACCACTCCAGAAAGATAAATTGCTGTATCTCATCCGCAAATTCCTGCCGGAGGATTTATTACTCTCCAAGGAAACTACAGTTACCGCACCTGCCAATATTAAGAGCATTGATGAAATTACCTTCCTGAATACCAAACAGGGATTGTCCTATCATTCAAATGACTTAGATTTTTATATGGAAATCCTTCATGCGTACCATGACGATGACAGGCTTCCTGCCATTCAAAACCACTATCATGAAGCCGATTGGAAAAACTATCAGATTATGGTACATGCCCTGTCCAGTTCTTCCAAACTCATAGGTGCCGAAGTTCTTTCTGTCAAAGCCAAAGAATTGGAATTGGCAGTAAAGCGGGACGATACGGATTATGTCCATGCCCATCATACGGAAACCATGACCCTATATAAGGAATTGCAATACAATTTGTCCAAGCTGTTCTCTCCGGTTGTCAAAACAACCATTTCCCGGCCGGACTCCTTTAGTGTATTGATTGTGGATGATGACAAGCTGAATTTAATGACCGCCCATAAGATATTGGAACCTTATTTTACCGTTACCAGTTTAGAAACCGGCGCAGATGCATTGGAATATGTAAACAATCATTTTGTTGACTTGATTTTATTGGATATACATATGCCGGGAATG
The DNA here is from genome assembly GCA_045531685.1 of Lachnospiraceae bacterium. Classification (GTDB taxonomy): domain Bacteria; phylum Bacillota; class Clostridia; order Lachnospirales; family Lachnospiraceae; genus RGIG8767. The sequence goes on from JAZSEL010000053.1 coordinate 29,211, forward strand.
GATGGTTTTCAGGTTATTGACGCGTTAAAATCCGGTGAAAGCACCAAGAATATTCCGGTTATTTTCCTAACAGCGGATTTGGATTCCGATGCCGAGCTGACAGGATTTAGAGCCGGTGCCATGGATTATATCCGTAAGCCTTTTGTTCCTGATATTATGTTGGAGCGAATTAATCGTGTATTGGAATTGGATAAATTGCAGCAATATCTCCAAAAAGAGGTACAGCGCAGTTCTTCCAAGATGGAAAAGCTCTCTCTCCAGACTATGATGACTCTGGCTCAGACAATCGATGCCAAGGATACCTATACCAAGGGTCACTCTACGCGAGTTGCCATATATGCAAAGAAGCTTGCCAGAAAGCTTGGCATGTCTGCCTCAGACCAGGATACCATCTATTTTACCGGTCTTTTGCATGACATTGGGAAAATCGGTGTTCCGGATAATATCATTAACAAACCGGGCAAGCTGACCGATGAAGAGTTTGCCATGGTAAAACGTCATCCGGAAATTGGTTATGACATTCTGAAAAATATTGCAGAGATTCCAAATATTGAAGCCAGCGCCAGATGGCATCATGAGAGAATCGACGGAAAAGGATATCCGGACGGACTTATGGGAGACCAGATACCGAAATTTGTCCGTATTATCAGTGTGGCTGATTCCTACGATGCCATGTCTTCCAAGCGAAGCTATCGTGATATGCTTCCACAGGATTACATCATTGAAGAATTGGAAAAAGGAAAGGGCACCCAGTTTGATCCGGAAATCGCCGAAGCAATGATTCAGCTGATTAAAGAAGATAGTGAATATATGATGAAAGGGGTATAAGCGTATTTTGCTTTCCCCAATAAAAAAGGGCTTTTGATACTTTCCTATCAAAAGCCCTTTTTATTGGAATCCTATTCTATTTTTTATTCCTCTCTCGTCCAGACAGTCCCTGTCAGACCAATTGATTTTTCGTCAAAGACAGGTTTCTTTCCCTGCTTTTTCATCTGTTCATAATCCTTAAGTGCTGCAATAGCAGTCTTACGAAGCAAAAGGATGGCAATGATGTTTACAATAGCCATAAATCCCATTGTTACATCGGCCAGGTTCCATACCAATGAAAAATCTGCCTGCGCTCCCAAAAATACCACTACCACACAGGTTATCCGGAAACAGAACAGAAGGAATTTGCTGTTTTTAATAAATAAAATATTCGATTCTGCGTAGAAGTAATTACCGATTACACTACTAAACGCAAATGCAAAAATGGAAAAAGTAATAAAATGAATTCCGATTTCTCCAATATTGGCAGAAACCGCAGCCTGTACAAACGGAATTCCATCCATTACTCCACTCACACCCTCTACTCCGGATACAAACAGCATCATGGCTGTTGCCGAACAAATCAGAATGGTATCAATAAATACTGAGATAACCTGAACCAAGCCCTGATTTACCGGATGCTCCACATGCGCTGACGCCGAGGCATTCGGTGCACTACCCATTCCGGCCTCATTAGAAAAGAGTCCTCTCTTAATTCCGATTACCACGGCACTTCCTGCAAATCCACCCATAATTGCCTGAACATCAAAGGCATTTTTAATAATAAGGGCAAATACTGCCGGTAACTCCGTGATATTCAACACCATAGTTACCAAACCCAATAAAATATATAAGCCTGCCATAACCGGCACTACCACCGAACTAAAAAATCCAATCCGGTGTGTTCCGCCAAAAATAACCACTGCTGTCGCCAATGCAATCACAAGACCTACTATCATAGGACCTGCTGTCTCACTATAATTCGGAATATAGTATTCCAATGCCGAGGACATGTTATATGCCTGCAATCCGTTAAATCCGTAAGCAAAACAAAGAATCAGAAGTATGGAAAATAAAATTCCCATCCAACGTTTTCCTAACGCCCGTTCCATATAATAGGAAGGACCTCCCCGAAATTGTCCATTCTGACGAACTTTATAAATCTGTGCAAGAGTACTTTCTACAAAAGCAGATGCTCCGCCAATCAATGCCATCACCCACATCCAGAACACGGCGCCGGGTCCGCCTGCTGCAATGGCCGTTGCGATTCCTGCTATATTTCCGGTTCCGACACGGGACGCTGTTGATATCATCAATGCCTGAAAGGACGAAACCTTTTTTTCATCGGTTTCTTTCGCTTCCGTCTTCTCCATCATGGATTTGATTCCGTCTTTCATCAGGCGGAACTGTACCCCTCTTGTCCGCACGGTAAAATAGATTCCGGTTCCTGCCAGCATGAAAATCAGTACATACGTGTACATAAAATCGTTGAGTCTTGTCAGCAAATCATTAAATGTCATATCATCCTCACTCTAGTATTCTTTCTTCTCCTTCGGCACGGAATAATAGGCAAATCCAATGGTTCCCATTCCAACACTACATGCCGTTGTAAAAGAAACTTTCTGCACGATTATTTTATCAAATGACACGTATTTTGCAATTTCTTTTTTTATCCATTCTAACTGCTTTACACTACATGCAACATGGCAAATATATACCACATCTTTATTAATTTTCCTTTTATTTGAAAACGCCAGACGGATTCCCTGCTTCCATGCTTTTGACAAAGTTCCCATAAGCAGTGCATACAGCATAACCTTTTTCTGTTTAAATCCTGCATATGGATGAAGTTGGAAAATTCGGCATATCTTTGCTACCAGAGCAGAGGTTCTTCCATTCTGATAGAAAATATCCGCACTCGGCATAATAAAGCTGGTATGTACATAATTCTTCATTTTATCCAATTCTGCACATACTTCTCCAATGGTTCTTCCTTCTGCGGCTAATTTTGCCGCATGTAGTACCACGAGTCCCTGTCCGCAGGAAATCTGGCCCGAATCAATAATACGTACATGTCCGAATCCCTTCGCTGCCTCCACTGCTACACCGTGGCTGCGTCCTACCTTTGAAGACAGGGAAATATGGATTACCTCTTCTGCCTGAGTCAATGCCTCTGCAAAGAACTCTTCATATTCTTCTACGGAAACCTTGTCTCCATATGCATCACATTTTTCCAAAGAAAGATACTGGGCGATGCTGTCAGAATCAATTTCCCTGGTATCCGCAAACCGTCCGTGAGGAGTCTTTATATACAGATACATTAATTTAATATCATATTTCTCCAACAATTCCGGCGGGATATCACAGGTACAGTCTGTGGTAATGTATATCTTTTTACGTTTTCTACGGGACAAACGCATCATCGGCTCCACAGCCTCGGAGCTGACGCTGCCATCCTCTCTGTACTCGATAATATCTTCCGGAATAAAGCGCAATATTTCATTTTCCAGCAATCTTCCCTGAATCGGTTTTTCCACATATCCGTCAAAGCCCTGCTCCATATAAATCTGACGGGCACCGGATACGGCATTACCGGTTAGGGCGATAATTGCAGAATCCCTGCACAGACCGTTCTCCTGTCCACGGATGGCACGAAGGGTCTCCAGACCACCCATATGGGGCATGAGATAATCCAGTAAAATCACATGATAATACTTCTGTCTGGTCATTGCCAGACATTCTTCTCCACTACTTACCGTATCAATGATAATTTTAGTTGCCCCCAATAATCTGGCAGCTACCATACGGTTCATATTGCTGTCATCAACAATAAGTATTCTGGCTTCCGGGGCTTCAAACAGAGGCTTATACTCCATCTTATTCTCCACCACTTTTTCCTGATAATCCAAATTACCGATAGGCTCTGCATCCACAACTTGCTGAGTCAGGGAAACGGTGAATATGGTTCCCTTACGGTAAATACTGTCTACCAGAATTTCACCGTTCATCATATCTACCAATTGCTTGGTAATGGCAAGTCCCAGACCGGTTCCCAGAATTCTCTTATTTCTTGCTTCATCATAGCGGTTAAAGGCATCATAAATCCCTTCCAGATTTTCCTTACGGATTCCGATTCCCGTATCCGCCACCTTTATCTTCAGGGTTACGCTTCCTTCGGTATACTCTTCCCCTATAACAGAAAGAGTAACGGAACCCTCTTCCGTATATTTAACCGCATTATCCAAAATATTAAGCAACACCTGTTTCAGGCGCTTTTCATCTCCATATAAAACAGACGGAAGGTTCTTATCCGCATCAACAAACAATTCTAAGTTTTTCTTATCTGCCTGCACTTTGGTTAGTTCCACCAAATCCTGAATCACTTCTTTAATCTGATAGTTGACAGGCACAATATTCATCCTGTTTACTTCCATCTGGGAAAGATCCAGAATGTCATTTACCTGATTAAGCAGCATATTACTCGCCACCTGAATATCCCGTGCACATTCCTGAATTTCTTCCTGATTGCTGTATCGGAGAATCAATTCATTCAATCCCATAACCGCATTAATCGGAGTACGGATTTCATGGCTCATATTTGCAAAAAAGATATCTTTGGATTCACTGCTTCTTTTCAATTCTTCCTTCTGCTTTAAATTCAATTCATGTTCCTTTTCGAATATCTTCACATGAATTTGGAAGGTAATTCCCCCAATAAAGCTAACCACAATTAATGAAAAGAACGAATCAATATATACCGACTTTCTGGATGTCATAGGAATTAATATTTCCGGATAGAAATAGGTCAAAAGATAAACTGCTCCATATGCCGTAATCGCCATAATCAAAAAGGCCACCAGTTTTTTCCCACGGAACATAATGAAAATATACCACAATCCCAATGCCAGCCAGATGGTACATCCGCTGTTAATTCCGTCATTCACGATAAACATAGCCGGAAACAGTATCACGATAATAATGAATCCCAAGACCATAGCCGCCATTTCGTATTTTTGGTACTTAAAGGCACCTGCCAAAGTGGCTGCTATCACAATAAGTAATGTCCCCATGACCGGAAGCATTATCTTAGATTCTTCCATAATCAGAAACATTTCCAGCATTCCTAAAAACACCGCTACACCACTTATCTGAATAACAGAGCGGAGTAATCGTTCTCTTAATTCGTATTCACCAACGGGCAGAGGCTTAAATATTTTTCTCCACATTTATGAATTCTCCTTATCGTCTGTTTCTTTCTTCCAATTTGTTATCAATTCCACAGCAGAAAAATAATCCGACATTTCTATCTTTCTTCTGGCAGGTGCCAATACCTTTTTCAGGCTTTCACCCTTGTATTGATACCCTTCCAATTCTTCCAGCTGTTTTGTCAATTCCGTCTCATCTAAGGCATACACTGCCGCTTCCAATTTGTCCAACGTTTCCTCCAAAGCCTCTTTGGTAAGCTCCGGTAATTCGTCCTCTTTTTCTATCTCTTCTTCTGCCTGTGGACAAATTGCTTTATTCTTTTTCATGCGGATAAATAGTTTTTCATATTCTGCCATCATTTCATGATGATGTTCTTCTATGAATTCAATCCGGTTTTCTTTACCGGCATATTCCAGCTGTTTTGCCATTTCGGAAATCGTGGTTGCGCCAATACTGAATAATGCACTCTTTAATCCATGGACGGCAATGGTATAATTGGTCCAATCTCTGTTTTCAAAAGAAGTTCTGGCTAATTCCGCCGTATTATCCGAGTCTTCACAATATGCCCTAAGAACATTGATATAGGCTTCCCTTCCGTTGCAATACAGAATTCCCTGCTCAATGTCCAAACCTTCGATTTCTCCGATATCATCCGTTTCCTGAATCTGCGGAATCACTTCCTCCTCTTTCACAAACATCTGCCGCATGACAATTTTGTTTTCCGGAAGATTACGTCTCAATACTCTTTCCAATACGGAACGCTCAATTGGTTTTTCCATGAAATCAGTAAAACCCTCTGCTAAAAGTGCTTCTCTGGTTCCTGCTACCGTATTCGCCGTCAAGGCAATAATCGGCACCTTAGCATAATAAGTTCCCGGCAATTGGCGGATGGCATGGAAGGTTTCCACCCCATCCATTTCCGGCATCATATGGTCCATAAAGACAAAATCATAATCTGCCGAAGCAATCTTCTCTAACGCCTCAGCGCCACTCACTGCTGTCGTTACCTTAATATTGTAATTTGATAAAATCTCCACGATAACCCGCAGATTCATGCGGTTATCATCCACAACCAACACATGCGCATTCTCTGTGGTAAATTTCTCAGATACTAACTGATATCCCTCCCGCTCCGTATCATAAATATCATTTAACACGGATACAATGGATAAAATATAAAATGGTTTATATATCTTTAAGATGTTTGGATTATCAATATACTTTTCTTCAAACCGGTTAAGTACTACTACAACCTTCGTTTTCTTTGATAATACATCAAAATATTCCCTGTCCTCTTTGTACTCTGCAATACTAATAAAAATATGGGTAAACCGCTCCGTCGATTCCCTTCTTTGTAATTCTGCCAGATTACGGCAGATGTGACATTTCCCTTTTAACTGTTCTACCATGTGGGCAATCATACCCGTATATTCGTCACGGATTGCCATCATATCAAACTGTTCCATATCAATGTATGTGGCAACTTTAATTGCTTTTCTGTCCTGTAATACTGCTATCGGAGTTGCATCCAATACTTTCTGGGGAACTACCACCTGAACCGTTGTTCCCTTGCGCAGCTTACTCTTAATGGTAATGGCACCACCCATTTTACGGATTAAGGCATTGGAAATGGCAAGACCGAGTCCTAAGCCTCCCTCCTGTCGTTTTCGGCTGGCGTCTACCTGATTAAAGCTGGTAAAAATCTTCTCCAGATTCTTCTCACTGATACCGATTCCGGTATCCTTTACGGAGATAACTAGATTAATTCCGTACTCTTCCTTTCTGTGACCAATGCGCAGGCTTACACATCCCTGCTCTGTAAACTTAACCGCATTATCCACCAAATTCATAATGACACGGCGGAGCTTCTTCTCATCTCCTACCAAAACAGAAGGCATGGTAGCATCGCAATCTACAATCAACTCCAAACGCTTTTCATTTTTCCGCGCCATTGACATATTAATTACGTCATTAATGGTGGAAGTAATATTATACGCTTCCTCTTCCAGCTCAATCTTTCCGGTCTGCAATTCTGAGAAGTCAAGGATATCACTTACCACTCCCATCAAATTACGGCCTGCCATCTGCATATTCACTACATTTTCTTTTATCTGATAAGGCAATTCTTCCCTTAAAATCACCTCACTCATGCCACAAATGGTATTAATCGGGGTACGGATTTCATGACTTACATTGGCAACAAAATCATCCTTGCTGCTTTGTACCACCTGTAACTCATCAATCACATCCAATAACTGCTCGCTTCCTTCTCTGTTTCGTTTGGTCCATGTATATACTGCAAACTGTAAGAGCAAAACGTTTGCCAACTGGGATAAGGTTATATTGATATCTTGCATGGAAATTGTGCCTGCACCCCATATGTGATACCCGAAAATGATAATAATGGACAAGAGTGTAACAAAAATAAGACTCTCTATCCCCGACAAGCCAAGGAGAACCACGAATACCATAAAGGTAGGAATAGCATCCTGGAACTTCTCCGAATGGGTAGCATATAAAATGACGCTGACCTGCATCATAACCGCAAACACTTTCATCCGGTATTCATAATCTTTATATCGTGCCAACGACACCGTCCATGCAACCACCAATGCCACCATCCATACCACATCATTTACACGGCTCCAATGATTTGCACTGGAAATAAGCATTAATGTTATAGTATAGAGGGTAAAAATTCCCAAAAGGAATCTCTCAATTGCTTTTTCATTCCCGGAATATGTTACCTTTCCCATAGGACGAACCTCCTTACAGAGTAAAACTTATGGTTTGCACCTGTTTCCATAGTGCACAAAGGGGCATACCGGCATAAGATATTTTCCGGCCGGTATGCCTCTTACTCTGACGATAGTTTCCCATCGTCTTTTATTTAATATTTTCCAAATCCATCTCCCAATGAAATAATCTGCTCATTGTCAGCTGCTGCATAACGACGTCCGGAAACTTTAGCTGTACTTGTATAAGTATCACTATCATCACCCAGCTTATAAATGGAAATAAGGTCACGCATACGGCTTGCCTGATCGGATAACTCTACGCTGGCTGCCGCACATTCCTGACTGGTTGCAGAGTTGGTCTGTACCACCTGGGAAACCTGCTCAATGGCACGGTCAATCTGTGCAATGGCAGTTGCCTGATAATTAGAAGCCTCTGCTATTTCTGTTACGATTTCTTCACTCTGTTTTACAACTGTAGTAATTTCTTCTAAGGAAACTGCTGTCTGATTGGCGATAGAGGAACCGATTTCCACTTTCTTAATGGAATCCTCAATCATCTCTGCTGTCTCAGCCGCTGCTGCCGCACTCTTTGCTGCCAGATTACGTACTTCTTCTGCAACAACCGCAAATCCCTTTCCTGCATCACCGGCTCTTGCCGCTTCTACCGCTGCGTTCAATGCCAGAATGTTAGTCTGGAATGCAATATCATCAATCACCTTAATAATCTTAGAAATATTCTCAGATGCATCATTAATCTCTAACATAGCGATTACCATCTGCTGCATCTCTTCGTTGCCTTTTTTCACTTCGGCAATTGTTTTTGCCATCATATTTGCAGCTTCATTTGCCTGTGCTGCATTCTGCTTTGTTTTTTCTGCCACATCATCAATTGATGCTGTGATTTCTTCGATTGCACTCGCCTGCTCTGTCGAACCCTGTGCCAATGCTTCGGAAGCACTTGCCACCTGGGAAGAGCTGGTGGTTACCTGGTACGCTGCTTCTTTAATATTACTCAGTGTTTTCTGGTTCTGTGTTACCATCTGGTGAAGGGCATGTCCCATAACGTCCTCATCACTTCTTGGAGTAACGGTTACCATCATATTGCCTTCGGCTACCTGCTTGGCAATTTCTGCCTGAGTCCGTGTGGCTTCCACTAACTTCTGCATATCATCCATTACCGCACCGAATTCATCATTATTGCGCTTAACAATCTGGTAATCCACATCACCCTTGGTTAAGGCATCCGCTGCATCCTTCAAATCCTTACAACTTACACGGATGGTTCTGGTCATAACAATGGAAATTCCTGCAATACAAATCAGAATCAGGATAAATGCCAAAGCAGTAAAGGAAGCATAACTGCTCAAATAGCTAGGCTGACGCTCTGTCGGCAAATTAATAATGGTTGCTGCTGTTGTGTAACCACTGTACAGCAAAAAGACTACCAAAAGACCGATAATAGAAAATCCAATGGTTAACTTTGTATGTACTTTCATGTTTTTTAACTTATCTTTCATTATTGCTCTCCTTCTTCTTCCGTATTCTCTTCCATTGCCTGTTCCATCAGCGCGATGTCTTCATCTTTAAGAATTCTGTCCGGATCCACTAATAACTTAACGCTATCCCCTACTTTACCAATAGCATACACATATTTATTCTGAACCTTTTCTTCTCCGCCAATGACAATGGATGGTGGCGGAAGAATGTCTTCTTCTTTAATTTCTACCACTTCTGCAATCTTTTCTACTATCAGACCTACCACAATGTCATTTACATTTACAATAATAATGCAGGTTCTGTCCGTATACTCTAACGGCTCCTGTTTAAAACGGATTCTTACATCGATTACCGGAATAATCTTACCGCGTAGATTAATTAATCCCTTAATGTAATCATCACTTTCCGGTATCTCCGTAATCTCTTGATATACAATGATCTCATTTACATATTCAATCTTCAGACCAAAGTACTCATTTCCTGATTTGAACGTTACGTATTTGTTACGCTGTTTTTCATTTACACTCATCTGTACCTTTGTCCTTTCTCTTTATTTGGTAAGTGCCGCCACATCCAGGATGAGTGCAATGCTGCCATCACCAAGCTGTGTACATCCGGATAACCCTTTTACTTTTTTAATATAATCCGGAATCGGTTTTACAACGATTTCCTGTTTGCCCACTAAGTCATCCACAACCAGACAAACCACCTGACCTTCTACTTCCGCCAGAACAAACATGGCCTTTTCCATCTCCAGCTTGTAATCGGAAAGCTGATACCATTCCCCGACCCGAAGAACCGGATAACATTCTCCGCGGACCATTACCAGTTCCTGTCCGTCCGGTTTCATAATCAACATTTCCTGCTTCGCACGCATAAATTCTTTCACGGAATTGGTCTCAATAACAAATGCAGATTTACCAACCTTCATTACAATACCGTCAATAATAGCAAGTGTTAACGGAATCTTCATAATCATCTGGCTGCCCTGACCAAGAACACTCTCAATCTCAAGGCTTCCGCCTATGGACTGCAAGTTGGATACTACAACATCCATTCCCACGCCTCGTCCGGAGTACTCCGTTACCGCTTCTTTGGTTGAAAATCCCGGCAGGGTAATCAGCTGGAATACTTCCTTGTCCGTGTATTCCTTATCCAGCTTATATGGGTCTAACAGCTCCTGTTTTCTTGCCTTAGCCAAAATCTTAGACCTGTCAAGTCCCTTTCCGTTATCCTGAACGGTAATCCAAATTTTACCGGATTCATTTTTAGCAGTCAGGGTAATCTTACCCTTTTCTGTCTTGCCTGCTGCCGCTCTTTCATCCGGCATTTCAATACCATGGTCAACTGAGTTGCGGACCAAATGCATCAGCGGATCGGAAATATGCTCGCTGACATTCTTATCCACTTCCGTCTGGTCCCCAATCATTTCAAACTCAATTTCCTTACCAAGCTTACGGGAAACGTCAAATACAATACGGTTCATTTTCTGGAAGGTATTGGTAAGAGGAACCATTCGCATACTCATAATGGTATTCTGCAAATCAGAAGATATCTTCTTCATCTGTCTTGCTGCTTTATTAAAATTGTCTAATTTAAGACCCGGAACCTGTAAATCCTGATTCTGTAAGACTACGGATTCTGCAATTACGAGCTCTCCGATTAAATCCATCAACATATCCATTTTACGGATATCCACGCTCATAAATGCGGCCTTTTCATGCTTCTTAGGCTTATCCTTAGCTAATTTTTTACCGGTACCCGGTCCCTTGGATTCGATAACGAAATCACCCGGTGCCATCGGTTTCTTTTCCGGTGCCGGAGTGGCAGGTGCCAAAATAATCATTCCGCCGTCAGCAGTCTCCTGTGCTGCGGAATCCAAGTCAATACGGATTTCACTTCCTACACTGTCAAAGCCCTGCATGAAATCCTTGGCACTGCACTCGTATACTTCAACCTTTCGGATATCATATCCTTCTTTAATAATGCCACGGATATCCTCTTCACTGCACTGGGCCTGCAATAACATCTTAAACCCGTTTTCAAGGATTTCATCCGCTGCTTTATCATCTGAAATAATATCTTCCGGATAATGGAGTAAATCTTCTGCAAGTTCCTTTAATGCATACACCGCTTTATATGCATGTACATTGGCTAACGGCAAATCTTTCTGGAATGTCAGGTAAATTTTATAGAACCGGCTGGCACTGCTTGCTACCGGTGCAATATAAAATTGCTGCGGCTCTTCGTGCACATTTTCTTTAATTTCCTTCTTATCTTCGCCTTCACCGTTTTTCAACTTATTTAAAAAAGCATCCAAAGCGTCCACATAATCCGCCGCACTTCCGTCCGCCGGCTGTCCGCTTTCAATCTTAATCATTTCACTGGTAATAAAATCAACTACCTGGAGCACATGCTCTACCAACTCCATGTGAGGAACATTGTCCGGCTTGGATTCTCTCAAATAATAGAATACATCTTCCAACTTGTGTGAAATTCTGGTGACTTCATCAAACATCATCACACCGGAGGAGCCTTTTATGGTATGCATTGCACGGAATATTTCATTGATACTGTCTTCGTCAAAGCAGTCTTCATCCTTGTATTCCAATACAATTTCCTGAAGCCGTTCCAGCAGCTGCCCATTTTCATACAGGTATATCTCAAGCATACCCTGTGTGCTAAAGTCTTCTGCCATGGGAAACTCCTTTCTGTTATATCAAACCAAATTTTTTAAGTACTTGTTCAAATCTATCCTGGTCAATCGGCTTGCCGGAATATACCGTGCATCCCAACTCAAATGCCATCTTTACATTGCCTTCGTCATTAAGAGCTGTGGTCATAATAACCTTCGCTTCCTTTTCCTTTGGAATGTTACGCTCTTTTTCCAAATTACGGATTCCCATGAGTGCCTGATAGCCATCCATAACCGGCATCATAATATCCAGACATACCAAGTCATAAGGCGCATCGTCTTCCAATGCCATCATGAACGCATCCACCGCTTCCATTCCATCCACGGTAACATCACATTCCCCGTACTTTGACAAGAAGTTTGTCATAAATTTACGTGTTACAAAATCGTCCTCAGCTAATAATATTTTCATAAGATATCCCTTTCTGCCATTACATTTTACTAAGTATCCCGTAGGTTCTCTTAGCAATATCCGGCAATTTCTCCTGGTACTCTACTGCGCCTATGTCATAAGCCACTTTCGGCATACCATAAACAACACATGTGGACTCATCCTGTCCGATTGTCCGGGCACCTGCCTTTCGCATGGCAAGAAGCCCTTTTGCTCCGTCTCCTCCCATTCCTGTCAGAATGATTCCGAGCGCTTTATCTTTAACCACATCGGCTACCGATTCAAACAATACATCTACCGACGGGCAGTGTCCGTTTACCTTAGGTCCCTGCCTTACAACGGCCTGGTAAACACCATCCTTCTTTATAACTCTCAGGTGAGCATCTCCACCGGGTGCAATCAACACCTGCCCCGGCACAATAATATCACCGGTCTTTGCCTCTTTTACCCGTATCCGGCACTGCTCATTCAACCGGTTGGCATACATCTCTGTAAAGCCCTGTGGCATATGCTGTACCACAACCACTCCCGGTATATCTGTGTCAAATTCTTTTAATACGGTTGCAATGGCTTCCGTTCCTCCTGTGGATGCCCCAATGGCAACCATATTGTCTTTTACGCCGGACAGCTTTTCATCCGGCATGGTAAGGGTTTGTTTTTTCCAACTCCCCACCTTGGCTATGGAAGCAATCTTAATCTTAACCGCAAGGTCATTTTTCATAAATGCTTCCAACTGTGCCCGGTTAGCATTAACAGGTTTTGCCACGAAATCCACCGCTCCTGCGGTCATGGCTTCGAATACCTTATTGCTTAGGGAACTGATGACAACTACCGGAAGCGGATGCTGGGGCATCAGTCTTTTTAAAAATTCAATCCCATCCATACGGGGTAATTCAATATCCAACGTCATAACATCCGGCTTATGTTCAATAATAGCATCCCTTGCTTCGTATGGATCCCTCGCTGCAGCAACAACGGTGATTCCCGGGTCTGCATTCAGACACCTTACCAATAGTTCCCTGAATAATAGAGAATCTTCTACTACCAACACGCGAATTTTGCGCATACGTGATTCTCTCCCTTCCTATTTCCTAAAAATCGATGGCTGGATTAACTGAAACGGAGTATCCGTTCTATCGATGGTTTCTGTTTTCCCAATAAACAAATATCCCCCCGGTTCCATCACATCGTATACTTTCCTAATTACTTCTTTTTTGGTTTCCTTATCAAAATAGATCATCACATTCCGTAAAAAAACCACATGCATCTTCCGTTTAAACGGGAACTCGTCCATAAGATTCAGCTTCCGGAATAAGACTTCTTTCTTAATCTCTTCCGACATCTCATAACGTTCTCCTCCGTCAATGGGACGCATATACCGGCGTTTCCAATGGTCCGGAAGACATTCTATCTGCTCTTTCTCATAGATTCCTGCCGAGGCATGCTGCAACACTTCCATTGCAATATCCGTTGCCAGGACTTTCGTATCCCATTCTTCATGGTCCAAACCAAAAAAATCCTTTAGCAGCATTGCCAACATATAGGGCTCCTGTCCCGTAGAAGACGCCCCGCACCAGATACATAAATCTTTTCTCCGTGCTTCCTTTATTCTGAACTGCGGAAGGACCACACTCCTCATATACTCAAAATGCTCAAACTCACGCATGAAAAACGTATGGTTTGTTGTCAGTATATTTACCAGTTCCCGTTCCAATCTCCCTGTAACATCCGATTCCAGGGCATATATGTAATCGCTGTAACTGCTGTATCCCCCGGCCCGGACATAATTCTCCAACCGTCCCTGTACGATTTCCTTCTTCCGCTCCATGTCAATTCCGTATCTGCTCTTTAAAAACCGATATATGCGGAGAAATTCTTCTTGTGTCATACCATATAAAACCTATCTTTCCGTTATTTGCATTCCTAATGGAGCTGCCTTGAAATCTTTTTCAGAATCCAGAATATTTCCGGATTAAACTTTGTCTTAGAATCCATTTCCATGATTTCAAGAGCCCTTGCCGGTGTAAATGCACTTCGATACGTTCTATCTTCCGTAAGAGCACAATAGGCACCTACCGTACCCACGATCTGCGCAGAAAGAGGAATCTCATTTCCTGCCTTTCCTTCCGGATATCCGCTGCCATCCCAGTTTTCGTGATGGAAATTAGCTATATCAATGGCCATCTGTATAAAGCTGTTATTATTACCTGCTCTTGCCACATCTCCTAAAATTTCCGCTCCGATTACCGTATGACGCCGCATAACATAGGTCTCTTCTATTGTCAGCGCACTCTGCTTTTGTAAAATGTCGGTAGGAACCGCCATGTTTCCCAAATCACAAAGAGGAGCTGCCAATTCTATCATATCCACATACGAATCCGAAATAATATGGTCATAAGACGCTGACAGCTGCATAGCCTCAGCCAGCAAACGGCAATTATAACTTAATCTGTCCATATAACTGTCATCGTAATGGGCATTTTCTCTTGCCACACGCAAGAGGGCATACAATACACTTCTTCGTTCCTTCTCAATCTGCTTAATCTGTTCGTTTACCGATACCTGCAGCTGCCTGTTCATCTCCTGCATCTTGCGGTTGGCTTCATGTAACTTAAGCTGCATCCCTATTCGTACTTTTACTACCTCCGGAATAAACGGCTTGGTAATATAATCTTCGCATCCATGCTCAAATCCTCTTACCACATCCTGCGGGTCATCAAAGGCCGAAATAAAAATAATCGGAATATCCCTTGTTTCCGGATTGGCTTTTATTTTTTCGCACACCTCAAACCCATCCATCTGCGGCATGGCAATATCCAGAATTACCAATTCCGGATTGGCATGCTGTACCATTTTCAGAGCCTGAAATCCGTTCTCCGTTAAAATCGGCTGATATCCCATTTCGGTAATAATATCTCTTAATATAAAACGATTGGTATCCACGTCATCTACAACTAATATACGCGGTGTCGTTTTTATACTTTTTTCTTCTGACATGTAGGACCTCCTCGAGCCTATAAACTTTTTTCTAACAGTTCATAAGCAGCGATTGCTTTCTCATAATCGCCCTTTTGCACAGACATTTTCAGTCTGAGTGCAGCGCTCTTTACTTCCCTAGGTGCCCCTTCCACAAGTTGTTTTATAGTTTCTGCAAACATTTCTGCCTTTTCCCAATTTTCCATTTCCAGACTGAGAATCAGCTTTGACATTTTCTTTTCCAGCTCCATTGCATTTTCACCGGTTCCGTATTCCCAGGTGTTCTCGCTTACCTTTTCACCGTTCATGCTCTGCAGCTTTTCAAGCAATCCTTTCTTATCATGTGCACCCGGATATTCGGATACAAAGATGCATGCGGAATTGCCCTCTTCGTTCCCCTGACTTCCTGTCGTGTCTGCATCCGGCAGTTCCACCCATATCTGGAAAGAAAATGTGGTTCCCTTACCCACGGTACTTTCCACATGAATGTCTCCACCCATTAATTCTACCAATTGCTTACAGATGTTAAGTCCAAGTCCCGTTCCCCCGTATTTTCTGGAAATAGACGCATCCACCTGCGAAAAACTTTTAAATAATTTATCCTGATCGGCCTTGGCAATACCGATTCCCGAATCAATTACCATAAAAAATAACTCTATCCGGTTCCCGGCCCGAGCCGTCTTAATCATTTCTACATGAACCGCTCCAATGGATGTAAACTTGTAGGCATTGGATATCAGGTTGTTAAGCACCTGAACAATACGCAGCTCATCTCCAACCACGTATTCCGGAATATCCGGTGATACGCTTACGGAAAAATCCAGTCCTTTTTCTGTAAATCTCGGTTTATGATTACTGATGACGTAATCTATCATCTTACGGAATTCAAATTCCCTGGCTTCCAGTGTAAATTTACCTGCCTCCAATTTGGAAAAATCCAACACATTATTGATAATGGCATTCATATCCCGGCAGCCACGTTCAATCATCCGTAGCAGATTCAGCTTACTCGCATCCTCCTCCCTGTTAAGGAGCTCCAGGGTATTACCAAGAATTCCATTAACCGGTGTACGCAACTCATGGGTAACATTTGCCATAAACTCTGACTTTACCTTAAGTGCTGCTTCCACCTCTTTGTCGGCACTGGTCACTTTCTTTTCTAAAAAATCTTCCTTGGTAACATCATAGGACGTGCAGATATAAGTTCTTTGTCCTCCATACATAGGGAGGTCGTCAAAACGCACCCCCGGCATAGAAAACATTCTGTTGGTATTGTCATGCACCAAAAACTTTGCCAAGACCGGAAAACATGTCCTGTTTTTACGATACGCCATTACGCTCTGCAAAGAACCGTCCATTTTACAGGTATTGCTCAACACACCATCGTGTACTTCAAACTCTCCCGGAAAAATCTCAGAGATAGGACTTCGGCAAAGTTCCTCATAATATTCTAATTTCTTACAGGCAGTCTGGTTGGCATACAGGATGGTTCCGCTATCATCAAATATCATAACAATACTCAATGAATTATCCACTGCATATCGAAATAAGCTATTTTGGTCCACGCACTCACCTCCGAACCTTAGTTACTAAAATTATAGTATAAAAGTGTCGAATTTTCCAGAAAATCTTTTAAATTTCACCTCTTTTTTCTGAAAACTTTTAACGATTAAACGTTTTCTCTTTGAATTGTTTTAAAATCAAAGTATTTTCCTTTACATTTTCCGAGCTTTTTTATTCTTTTGATACAAAAAGAGACCGTCGATATCATCGACGGTCTTCTTACCTGCTGTATTTTTATCCTACACTACCTACAACTCTGCAAGCAGCTCTTCCATATGCTTTGGCAATACCGGCTTTATCAGATAGCCTTGAAATCCGGACTGCAAATAAAATTCTTTGCCGTTTCGCAAATCATCCGCAGTAAGGGCAATGACCGGTGTATCCTGATTTAAGGAAGTATCCAAAGCGCACATACGGTTTAATGTCTCAATTCCATCCATAAAAGGCATTAAATGATCCATAAAAATAACATCGTACTTCTTCCGGCATACCATATCCAGACAATCAATGCCGCCCGGTGCTTCTTCCACCTCACATCCCATATTCTTTAACACCATGGAAATCAGCTTTCTGTTCATACTGTTGTCATCTACGATTAATACTTGTAAACCCTGTGTATTCATATCTCATCCTTTAATCTGCTCTATTAATGCCTTCAACGCTTCTATGTATGTCTCATATCCGGCATGGATAAATGCTCCGTTCTGCTCCTTCCCTGCCTGTTCATGTTCTCTGGACAGGTCTGCAAAATTGGAAGCGCCAATACTATATGCGTTGCTCTTAATGGCATGGGTTATAAAACGGTATTGTTCCCAATCCTCTGCTTCCACACACGCATCCAGCTGTGGGAAATAACTTTCCATCTGATTGCAGAATTCCGTTAACATCTCCTGATACAACTCCTCTGTATCCATGCAATATGATAACCCCAATTCCCTATCAATTGCAAGCAATTCTTGCGAAGTGTTTTCCGTTTTTAATGAAGCGGTTTTCTGCTCCGTTTCTTTCTTTTCCTGCGTCGGGAATACTAATTCTTTTGGTAAATACCGGACCAGTAATTCCTCCAGCTTCACAGCCTGGATAGGCTTTGTAAAATAATCATTAAACCCGTATCCCATATACATCTCACGGCATCCTGCCACTGCGTTGGCTGTCAAGGCTATTACAACCGCATGCCTGCTTGGTGCGTTTTCTTCCATCCGGAGCTTGTGAAGGGTCTCTATTCCATCCATTTCCGGCATCATATGGTCCATAAGAATCATATGGTACTTTTTCTGTCTTGCATATTTTAAACATTCCATGCCGCTTCTGGCCGTATCCACTTTGATACAGGTGCGCTTCAATAATGCCTTCATTAAATTCAGGTTCATTACATTATCATCCACCACCAGCACACATGCCTCCGGTGCTGTGAAAATTGCCTGTGACTGTTCCTTCTCATAAGCATGACTGCCTATGGTCTTTTCGTAATCTCCAAGGATTCTCGTGTCAGCCACTTTCTGCGGAATCTGTACGTAGAAAGTAGAGCCCTTCCCGTATTCGCTTTCTACACGGATTTCACCCTGCATCAAATCAACTAACTGTTTTACAATGTTGAGTCCCAGGCCGGTTCCCTCTACCGTATGGTTTTTATCCATATCCAAACGCTTGAATTCATCAAAAAGTGCCGGCAATTCTTCTTTGCGGATTCCCACACCACTGTCCTGTATCCGGAATCCCAAAGAGATGATTTCCTCTGTAATCCATTCAAAGGAAACCTCCAGCTCAATCTTTCCTCTCTGTGTATATTTTGCTGCATTGGACAAAATATTGGTCAATATCTGTTTGACGCGTACTTCATCCCCACACAATTTGGCAGGGATATGGGTATCCACCTTCATACAGATATCAATCGGTTTATTACCGATTCTGGTTTCTAAAAGCATTTTTTCATCATGCAGAACATTTCCCAGATAGTATTCCTGTTCTACAATATCCAACTGTCCCGATTCTATCTTGGAAAAATCCAAAATGTCATTTACCAATTCCAATAGCATACTGCTGGCACGCTGTACATTCTGGGCATATTCCCGGATACCTTCATCCGTATTTTCCCGCAGAATCATCTCATTCATACCAATTACGGCATTAATCGGCGTACGGATTTCATGGGACATACTGGCAAGGAACTTTGCCTGTGCTTCCCTGGCAATCACTGCCTCCTGCTTTTTCTTTTCTGTCAGGAGAATATCCTTGCCGGTTTTCACGGTTGCCATTACCAATAAAAACATCAGACCCACTGCCAAAACCGTACCAATGGACAAATCTGCCTGAAGGTAATAAAGAGCCATCTCCACAATGGCTGATAGCAGCATTCCGTAGATTCCTACTCCTACCAGCATATATTCCTTCATTCTGCCCGTGAAGGTGTCTATGGTAAGGGTTATGATTACTACACAGATAGAAGCTCCCAGTCCCAAATGAATCCATGGAAGCTGGTCCACAAACTGCACAATATCCAATGCCTGCAAAACAGTACCTGCCACAAAGACTATGGAAGAATACACGAGGGCAATTCCGTACACCTTCTTAAACCGCCCTTTTTGCATCTCATTGATATAAAGAAGAATCGGAAATCCCATGAGCATTAGGCTCCAATAGGTGGTATATGTCCATATGGAAACATTCGGAAGAAAAAGCTGTCGGAACTCTACTTCAGAAAACATCCACCAGGCACATAAAAAGATTGCCCACGCCAAAAAACGAAGCTCTAACGGCCGTTTTACAATAAAACGTAATACAAAGCATACACAAATGCTGAAAAAACCCATAATACCAAGGGTTAAGGCGGCAATTGCTTTTGCTCCGCCATTCGCCACCAAAAACATCCAAATACTGGACTTTTCCCCTAAATAAGCACTTCGGATACTGCCCGAATACTTGGAACCGCTTACAGACTCATAGCGCAACTCTTTCCCTGCATCCTCCTTAGTCAAGCGGACAAATACATAGCGGAACGCACTGTTTTCCCCAAAGGGGCGGGACTCCCTTGTATCATGCACCTCTCTCAGTTCATCATCTACATAAATGTACATATCCTGCCAGATAGGTCTGAAACAGATGTAATGACCGTTTTCTATATCTTCCGGCAGGGTAGTTACAAAGGTAACGGTCTCTCCCTTTTCAACCTCCACCTTGCCCGGCACTTCCACTTCTACCCTGGAACCGTCTGCAAGTTCCTGATACCATCCGGAATCCAGTTCCCGGTAATAAGCATCCAGTTCATCCCTCTCATCCGGGTATAGGCATTCTCCCAAAATCAGGAATAATGCACAAAAAGAAATGCCTGCCAGGAAAAAAATCGGTGCTTTATCTATACACATATTCAGCAAGGAAAACCTTTTTTTCTTCATATCTGTCCCCATACAACCAGAAAATACAATCTTTTCTGTCTCTCAAAATGTCTCTTATAACATTAAACGATAAATATTTGCCACATCTTCCTCGGATAATGCTGCAAATCCACCGATAAATCCGGTTCTTCCGTTACCATAGCAAGCAGTATGTGCCATGTGAGGAATGTCGTTCTCACTTGCGCCAAGTTCTGCAAAGTTACCAGGCATACCGATTG
The DNA here is from genome assembly GCA_045531685.1 of Lachnospiraceae bacterium. Lineage (GTDB taxonomy): Bacteria > Bacillota > Clostridia > Lachnospirales > Lachnospiraceae > RGIG8767. Next base: position 49,694 of record JAZSEL010000053.1, read on the forward strand.
ACTTTAAGAAATTACGGAGTGCTGCAATACCGGCTTTCGCTGTTACTTCCGGATGGTCATAATCCATCTGGCATCCCCATACTCTTACTGCCAACTTTGCAAAACGCATAACATCATGATGCATATTGTATTCCATCCAAGCCGGGAATACCACCGCAAGACCTGCACCATGCGCACAGTCATATACTGCTGATAATTCGTGTTCGATGTCATGGCTCGCCCAATCCTGAACACGTCCTACACCACAGCAGTTATTATGAGCCATCATACCTGCCCACATAATATTGGCACGTGCTTCATAATTATTCGGATCTTCAATTACACGCGGTGCTTCATGAATCATGGTAAGGAGTAATGCTTCGATTACACGGTCTGTTACTTCTACTTCTTTTGTAGTGGTAAAGTAACGTTCAAACAAATGCGCCATAATATCCGTAACGCCGGCTGCTGTCTGGAATGCAGGCAGAGTCTGTGTCAATTCCGGATTTAAAATAGAAAACTTCGGACGAAGGCCTTCTCCTGTTGCCCCACGCTTAAACATCCCTTCTTCTTTTGTGATAACGGAGTCCGGACTTCCTTCACTACCTGCTGCTGCAATGGTAAGAACGGTTCCGATTGGAAGTGCCACATCGATTGGCTTGCCCATGTAGTAATCCCAGAAATCACCATCGTACACTGCACCGGCAGCAATGGCCTTAGCGGAATCAATGGTACTTCCGCCACCAACAGCCAGTACAAAGTCAATATCCTTTTCCTTGCAAATCTCAATACCCTGATATACAAGACCGCTTCTAGGATTTGGCATAACTCCGCCAAGCTCTACATATGTAATACCTTCTGCCTCTAAAGACTTCTTTACTCTGTCTAAAAGTCCGGAACGTACTACACTTCCTCCACCGTAATGGATAAGAACCTTGCTTCCGCCGAAGCGCTTCACATACTTACCGGTCTTATTCTCCTCTTCCTTACCAAACACAAAGTAAGTTGGGCTGTAAAAAGTAAAATTATTCATCTGTAACCTCCTGAAAAAAAATATATTTAATAAAACAAAATTGATTTGCCCGAGTGTGGACAAACAATCTAACCCTGCTTGTAGTCTATCACAAAAATAAAGGTTGTAGCAAGGAAAGTCCGCTTGTATTCTTATGGCAAAAGCACCAAATATGGCGTATACTATTTGGGTAGAATCTACGATATCTCTTTTACCGAGGAAAATTTATGATAACGTTCAAAAAACCTGCCGGTTTCTTACACTGGCTACGCATTTATCATTTATACCGCCAGGCTTTTCCCCGCTTTGAGCGCAAACCTTTTGCCATAATACGCGCCATGTATCAAAAAGGAAATGCCGATATCTGGTACTTTGAAAAGCATGGACATTTTGCCGGATTCGTTTTCACCGTAAACAAGGATAATGCCATATTAATTGATTATCTGGCCGTATGTCCTTCTGTTCGCGGTATTGGAGTCGGGTCTGATATTTTAACACAAATGAAAGAATTCTATTCACCAAGAGGAATATTTGCAGAAATCGAGAGTGTTTTTGCAGAATGCGACAATATTGATGAGAGAATGCGCCGCAAAGAATTTTATATAAAAAACGGCATGACTCCCATGAAAGTCATGGTCATATTGTTCGGTGTAGAAATGGAATTGTTAGGTTCCGGCTGTCAATTGGATTTTAATGAATACTTCTCTTTCTATCATGATGTGTATGGTTCCCTTGCGGACAAACATGTATGGGAAACCAAATGGCCGGAGGAATTATAAATAAAGAGCCAAAACAGGCAGGGGAAGATACGTCTTCACCCTGCCTGTTATTTAGCGGTTCAACCACCACACTCCAAAATTCAAATAGGCTGCAAAGGTCAGCCAGATGATATATGGTACATTTATATATGCCGCAGTTGGGGAGATTTCCCCAAACTTTTTTATCATAAGAAATACCGCAATCCATAGGGCAATCAGCTCAAGAAAAGCAAGAAAATACCAATTCAGTCCAAAGAACAAAAGCGGCCACAAGAAATTTAATGCAAGTTGAAAATAATAGATTGTCCGGGCTTGTGCAATCTCCTCCTCACTTGCTCCCGACTCTGCAATCAGATAGCTTGAAATTCCCATCAGAGTATACAGAATCGTCCATACAAGCGGAAACAGCCACGCCGGTGGTGACAATGGCGGCTTAACCACAGTTGCAAACTGCATCATGGAATCTCTTGTAAAAAGGGCTGCAACACCACCTACTGCTAATGGGATGGCGATGCTGATTACTAATTTTTTTATATTTACCTTCATAAATACCCACCTCCGTTACAATATATGCCGGGCGACGGGAATTCATGATATTGCAATGATTCCATTCCGCATTATAATAATGCTCGTTCCATATCGGCTTCTGCCACAATCTGCACTTTTGCCCCTTTTTCCTGCAACTCCAGGGCTCTGGCAATATCACCACCCATTTTCCCGAATTTCCAGGCATTACTTCCCATTCCGCCAACAAATAAATAGTCGAGTTTCGTGGATACTACTTTCTTTTCAATGGCACCTTTTTCTTTTAATCTCTTTGCAAACTCTTCTTTGCTGACCGACAAAAATTCACCGGTTAAGCAAAACGACTTATCCTTTAACGAAAAATCATTGCCCATATTATTATGTGCGCTCATTGGGTCCGCAAACTCCTTAATGGTCTCCAGAAGAGTCCCTTTTTCTCCTTTGTCTATGACCCCGTCCTCAATCACATCATGGACAATACTTACCAGCTTATCATAGGGATAAATCCCCGTTAAATAATCATGTTCTGCCATCCATTCTTTTAACTTGAGAATTTTCCGTTCGCTGATTTCATCATCGCAGGTTATTCCTTCCAGAATACCTTGGAGAATCTGCATTCCCAAGGATGTTTCGCTGTAAAGCTTGGAAGAATCATATTTCGTAACGAGACAGCGCAATTTCATCTTATCATAGTTATCTACGGCATTATCCTCCAACACTACATTTAGCGTGTCAATAATCTTAGCAAATAAGGCATAACGTTTATATTGCAAATTGTCTTCTATCCATTTTCTTAAACGTTTGATTTTTGCCTGACTGATTTCATCTTCATAAAGAATCCCTTGGATAATTCCCGACAAGCTATGTAAATTTGCAACCAGTCGTTCGCTTATTTTGTCAATATTGCTTTCCACAAAGGAATAGGTATGGACTTCTTCCTCTGCAAGGGAATTCCTTGCTTTTATATGTTGAAACAAAGCTCCTGCTGCCAAGGCATCATTCAACGCCACATGACTAACCGGTTCATAGCCCAGAGTCTGTACAAGAGTTTCCAACTTATAAGACTCTGCCTTTATGTATTTTCTCCCCAACTCCAATGTACAAATATAGTGGAATGGGTCCGGTTCAATATCGTATCTCTTTAACGCACGGGACAATACTGACAAATGATATGCCACATTATGTCCGATAATAATGGAATCCTTTAGCCATTCCCGCACTTCCCCCCAATATTCCTTTAACGTAGGGGCGGACTGCACCTGCTCATCATCAATTCCCGTTATCTTAGAGTTAATAATATCAAAACGGTCTTCCGGATTAATCAGGGAAAATCTCCTGTCAATAATAACGTCATTTTCTACTAACACTGCCGCTATTGCACAGATAGAATTTCCTCTTGTATTTGGGGTTTCAATGTCCAATAATACATATTTTTTCAGCACGGTATGTCTCCTTCATTCTAATTATTGTGGCATACCACCAACTAATTGCTATGCTTCTATTCTGCCATTTTTCGCAACAATTCTCTATGGTCTATTGTTCCTGTTCGCATTACTTATTGTTCCTATTTCAGTTTGCTTATTTTGGTCATATTGGCAATCACAATCAATTTCATATCCGGTTCCAGCTTACGTTCCGGATCCACACTGACACTGACTTCCTCTCCCTGGCAAACTGCAACCACATTAATATCGTATTTTTTTCTAAGATTAAGCTCAACCAATGTTTTCCCTATCCACTCTTCACGCACATCACATTCAATCATGGACACATTCTTGGAAAGTTCAATTATATCCATAAATCCCGAACTGACAAGGTTCTTGGCAAGTCGTGTTCCGGATTCTTTTTCCGGGAAAACCACTCGGTCAGCTCCAACCTTGCTGAGAACCTTTTGATGCATCTCATTCGCACACTTTGCAATTACGGTTTTTACCCCGATTTCCTTACAAAGAGCCGTTGCCATCACGCTGGCTTCTAAATTGCTTGCCATACCAATGATTACCGTATCCACGTTGGCAATACCAAGCTGCTTGATAACCTCCGCATCGGTCACATCCGCACATTTACAATACGGCAGTTCCAGGCTAGCTGTATTTACAATATCCTGATTCATATCAACAGCAAGCACCTCCGCACCACTGTTCACCAATTCCTTTGCCACTGCCACACCATATCTTCCAAGTCCAAACACGGCATATGTCTGCTGTATACTCATAACAAAATCCTCTTCTTTCCTATTTTATCCCACAACAATATCCTCAATTGGATTATTGATAATGTTTGATTTTTCCTTTCTCATGCTAAAAGCAACCGCCAGTGAAATCGGACCAATTCTTCCTAAATACATGGTGATGATGATAATGATTTTCCCCCAGATATTCAAAGTAGTGGTAAGACCTCTCGATAACCCAACCGTAGCCGTAGCACTCACGGTTTCATACATCACATCCAACGCCGGTACATCCGTTACTGCCGACAAAAGCACCGTTGCCACAAAAGCAGTTGCAAATGACATGCTCATAATCGCCACCGATTTGCTGATGGCTTCTTTTGGAATGGTTCTGTTAAAAAATGCAACCTCGTTTTTATTGCGGATACTTGCAAAAGCAGATGCCACAAGCACCGCCATGGTCACCGTCTTAATACCACCCGCTGTTCCTGCCGGTGAACCACCGATAAACATAAGAAGCAGGGAAATAATAGATGAAGCATTGGTCAGATTCTGCTGTGGAATCGTGGCAAATCCGGCGGTTCTTGTGGTTACTGACTGGAACAGTGACAACTGTATTTTGTCCAAGACGGAAGTTCCCGCCATTGTCAGCGGATTGTGATATTCAAAAAGAAATATCAGCACAGCTCCTCCCAGTATTAAGAAAACCGTCATAGAAATCGCCACTTTACTTTGGAGCGTCAAACCTTTAAAACAACGTAATCCCTGCTTTTTCAGATTACGCAGCACTCTTACCACATCCCACCAGACAATATAACCGATGCCACCTAATATGATAAGTACACAAGTAACTATATTAACCATGGGATTCAAGGCATATTCACACAAACTGTTTTCCGACAACACATCCATACCGGCATTGCAAAATGCAGACACTGCATTAAATATAGAAATCCATATTCCGCGCACGCCAAACTCCGGCACAAATACAAGCATATACAAAAGTGCTCCCGCGCCTTCGACTATAAGCGTTCCCAAAACCACTTTTTTTACAAATTTAACAAGTCCGAACATGGTATTCAGATTAAATGCTGCTTGTATCAGCATTCTGTCCCCCAGTCCAAGCTTTTTATGCAGGTTAATCATAAACATAGAGACAATGGTAATAACTCCCAGACCACCTGCCTGTATTAGTAACAGAATAATCATCTGTCCCCAAATACTCCATGCCGACATGGTGGACACTGTTACAAGTCCCGTCACACATACGGATGTGGTTGCCGTAAAAAGGGCATCTATGTAAGGCAGAGCCTTCCCGTCTGCTGCACTAAAGGGCATGGCCAATAGGACACTTCCCACTCCAATCAACAGGAGAAAGCTTAACATAATGATTTGAGTTGTGGAAAAATGATATCGTAAATTTTTTTTCATGATTCCCCCTACCGCTAAAAATCCAATAAACTGATTATATCACATTAAACGATAAAATAAAGTTTTTCCTCCCCGTATCTCTCTCCATTTTTTGCCCCTACAGGATACAGAAACCCGCTGATTCCGTTCCCGGAACCAGCGGGTTTCCTCCCCTCTATGCCACAACTACTGCCGTACCGCTTGCTGTTACCATCAGCATACCGTTGTCGGCACCCAGCACTTCATAATCGATATCCACTCCCACAACAGCATTGGCACCCATAGCTGCTGCTCTCTGCTCCATTTCCCTCATTGCATTTTGACGCGCTGTAACAAGTTCCTCCTCATAACTGCCACTACGTCCTCCCAAAAAGTTGGTAAAGCTTGCTGCGATATCTCTTACGAAGTTTACACCGGATATCACTTCCCCAAATACTACGCCCTTGTACTCCACAATCTGTTTTCCTTCAACCGAAGGTGTTGTTGTAATAATCATAATGTTTTCTCCTCTTTTTCCTTTTGTATGATATGCATCCCATAAAATGTGGATGTATCTTTAAGTCCCAACTGTCTGCTGTAACTATCCTGTTCCTTCATTTTCTCTATTAATCTGCAAGTTAAAATCCGCTGTTTTACGCCCATGATATGTCCTCCGTCTTAATAGTTTTTTTGAAAATATCCCCTCTTACCTTACCGGTACCAAAAAGAACATACCCGCTTTCAAACAGACAAGACCAAGCGGAATTAATATAATGGTACAGCATAACGCACATCCCAGTACTAACATCACCAAGGAAAGCGGCAATCCGATTATCAACCAAAAACATGCGGTTATGATTGCACCCGTTAACTTAAAACCAATCCAAAGTAAAAATCCCATACAAAGTATCGCTAACATCAAACTAATCATTTTTTTCACCCTCTTACCTTCTTTCTTAACTTTATAAATTCTGTGTTCCCCTTAGGTTGATTACAGTATATAATGAAAAGGCATGCTGTTACACCGTTACAGCAGCGACATAATATCACGTATTTCGCCAAAAAGTGCGAAATAGATTTGAGGGGAACGTAAAATGGGAAGAAAATCAACAAAAGAGAACAAAAACATTTACCAAACGAGTCGCGAAGAAGCCGGATATACCCGCGAAAGCGCTGCCGAAATTTTGGAATTTATTTCTGCAGACCGTATCGAGAAAATCGAAAGCGGACGCTCTTTGCCGCATCCGGACGAGATTCTTGCAATGGCAAACGGCTATAAGAATCCATCTTTATGCAACTATTACTGTTCACATGAGTGCCCAATCGGCCAGGAATATGTACCGGAGGTCCAATTTAAGGAATTATCCCAGATTACATTAGAAATGCTGGCATCCTTAAATTCTCTGGAAAAGGAAAAGAACCGTCTCATTGAGATTACCGTTGACGGACAGATTACCGAGGATGAGATGAAGGACTTTGAAAAAATCCAAGAACAGCTTTTACAAATATCCATGGCAATTGACTCTCTACAGTTGTGGGTACAAAAAGCCATTGCGGATGGAAGAATCAGCAAAAACAATTAGGTTTACATAAAAGAGAGGGTTGTCACGCTTAACCGCGTAACAACCCATGCCAGTCTTATTAATCGAATCATAATGTTCCCTACTTATATTTCTCTAATCTGTAATGCCCTTCGTCATCCAATTCCTTGACCCCATTTTTAAAATCATATCCAAATTTTCTGTAAAATTCCGTAGCGGTAATGGATGCCGGAATTTCAATACGGCTGGCTCTTGTAAATAGGTCGTCACTTTCCAATGTCCGGATAATCTGTCTTCCCACACCTTTTCCATGGAGTTCAGGTTGTACAAAAATAGTAAGAAGAATGCTCTCTGTTTCACTTCCCCAGAAACTTGATATTGCACCGACTCCGATAATCTTTTCTTGCCATTCAAACACATACATATGGGCATAGCTTGCCGTTTTCAAAATCTTTTGTGCATCGTATTGCTTGGCAAGTTCCGTTGTGGCTTCAAGACCATAATCTTTGCTATTTACCTCCAACATATTCCTTTGGACTAAATGACTTACCGATTCTGCATCTGATTCCTTGAGACGACGGGTTATTACACAGCTTTTTTCATACTCAACCAATGTCATCTGCTCGTTGACAACCGCATCTTCCCCTATCCTGACAAATCCGCATTTTTCATACAAATGACAATTCCCCGGTTCCTGTTTAATGGTATCCAGTTTCCATGTCAAAGTATCGGGATAAAGCTCAAATACTTTTTGAATTACCTTCTGTGCGATACTCTTTCCCTGAAATTTAGGGATTACAAAAATTGGGGATATCCATCTGATACCTTCTATAATTTCCCCACCATTGTGGCTACGGACACGAATACCACCCACCGGCTGATTCTCAAATTCAATGATGTAAAAATCAGATTTACTACGGTCTGCAATCTTCCATCTAATAGTATCCAAGGATTCCTTTGCCGGACTTGTCTCCTCATCATGATATTTTTCATATAATGGCGTGAATGCCTCTACCTGTAGCCTATGCAAAAGTTCTGCATCATTTTCTGTTGCTGAAATTAATCGAATAGTGTCCATAATCTCTCCTCCTTTTCCACAACACAAAAACAAAAATCGCACCAGGTCTTTTTCCCAGTGCGATAATTTCGATTACGGATATTAAAATATATAAATCCCACATTCTCATTTATGCACTAGTTTAAAAGACCTATCGGCTTACAACTAATGCATTAAGTGATTAGTTACAAGCGAATACGTCTGTCATACATATACATATTAAGAACAAAATGCAGGTTCTGATTCATGTTGTGTTCT